>NZ_JBEOOG010000120.1:0-5695 GCF_040308965.1 Pseudoalteromonas sp. MER144-MNA-CIBAN-0113 | reverse complement strand
GGTTTTTACTTAGCCCACTAGGTTACAAACCTCGCGCCGCGATTAAATCGCCCCTAGTTTGAACAAATTTTAATCCGTAAAGGGCAACAGACCCTAATATTAACGGCATTTATCGCCGCCACCTCTGTAATACCAACCAACGCCGAGTTATACTCGGCGTGTTTTGTTTTAATTAAGAGCAAGTATGTCTACACAATTACGAATTTTTAAAGCGGATGCGGCATTAAAATGGTTTAAAGCGGGTTGGCTAATTTTTAAAACTCAGCCATTAACCTTTATCTTTATGCACTTGTTTATTGGCATTGTTGGCTTGTTGTCTTTATTTTTGCCGTTATTACAAATAGTCGCAGCATTGGCTACACCATTTTTAACCGCTGGTTTTTATCAAGCCGTGCTTACCAAGCAGCAAGGCGGAAAAATTATGTTAGCCGACATTTTGAAGCCCTTTTCAGCAAAAGGAAATCGGTTAGGCTTATTTCGCTTAGCGCTTTATCAAATGGGTGCCGGTATTTTAATTGCGCTGCTCGCCAATGGGTTATTTGCCGATGCGATGGCGGTTATGACGCAGCCTGACTTAGATCCTAATACAGCAATTAGCCAAATGCTTGAGAGTATTTCTTTTGCCAATGTGGCACTGTTTTTAATTGCGCTGTCGATATACTTTACTTCGTTTGCCTATGCGGTACCGCTGGTTTACTTTAATAAAGAACAACGTATTTTAAATGCCTTAAAAAGTTCGTTTATGGTGTTTTATTATAATATTTTACCATTGAGTGTTTATGGTATTATTTGCGCATTATTAATGGTGTTGTCGATGTTCTTATCGCTACTACCGCTGTTGATTTTAATGCCAATTTGCTACATTAGTTTCTTTGTTTCTTATCAGGCTATTTTTATGCCCGTTGTGCCACCAAGTGATGACAGTAACATTAAGCCTTTAAGTAACGAGCAAAGCGGGCGCTTTGACGCTTAATGGATGATACGTTAAAACAAAAGTTAAAAAACTATGTGCTTTGGTTGCTTGGTCGGCAAGAGCATTCGCGCCGTGAGTTAACCCAAAAGTTACAGCAAAGAGAAGCAACCGACGAGTTCATAGAAAACCTGCTTGATTGGTGTGAAAAGCACAATTTTATTAACGAGCAGCGTTACTGTGAAGGGTTTGTCAGAAAGCACATATTTAAATGCCATGGCTTAAAGCGAATTCAAAGTGAGGCCATGAGTAAAGGGATTGATAGAGCACTGCTTGAAACAGTGGTTGAAGAGCTGGAAATAGATTGGTTTGAGCTCGCGCAGGAAGCGTACAACAAAAAATATTCAACGACACCGGCAAACCTCGAGTACAAAGAAAAAGCTAAGCGCGTGCGCTACTTAATGTATCGAGGATTTAGCTATGATCAAATAAATTTTGCAATGCAAGCACAGTAAATACAGGTGAGACTTTCACATGCAGCACATGACTACCGCACAAATTAGGCAACAGTTTTTAGACTTTTTTGCCAGCAAGCAACACCAAGTTGTTCCTTCTAGTTCGCTTATACCGGGTAACGATGCCACGTTGTTATTTAATAATGCCGGTATGGTGCAATTTAAAGATGTATTTTTAGGCGCTGAAAGCCGCCCTTACACACGCGCAACCAGTTCGCAGCGTTGTGTGCGTGCTGGTGGTAAACATAACGATTTAGAAAACGTAGGTTACACAGCACGTCATCATACCTTTTTTGAAATGCTAGGTAATTTCAGCTTTGGTGATTACTTTAAGCAAGATGCAATTAAATTTGCGTGGGAGTTTTTAACTGAGGTTGTAAAACTACCAAAAGAAAAGCTGTTAGTAACTATTTACCATGATGACGAAGAAGCCTTTGGCTACTGGGCTAACGATATAGGCTTACCTGAAGATCGTATTATTCGCATTGCAACGAGCGATAACTTTTGGTCTATGGGTGATACGGGTCCTTGTGGTCCATGTTCTGAAATATTTTATGATCACGGCGAGCATATTTGGGGCGGTCCTCCGGGCACACCTGAAGAAGATGGTGACCGTTTCATTGAAATTTGGAACTTAGTATTTATGCAATACAACCGTCAAAGCGACGGGACTATGGAGCCACTTCCTAAGCAATCTGTTGATACAGGTATGGGCCTTGAGCGTATTTCAGCTATTTTACAAGGTGTGCATTCAAACTACGAAATCGACTTATTCCAAGGCTTAATTGCTGCCGCTGCAAGCGTTACCAATGCACAAGATATGGATGATAAATCACTTCGCGTAGTAGCCGATCATATTCGTTCGTGTGCATTTTTAATTTCAGATGGGGTTATGCCATCAAATGAAGGCCGTGGTTATGTATTGCGTCGTATTATTCGTCGTGCTGTACGTCACGGTAATAAGTTAGGTGCTAAAGGCGCGTTTTTCTATAAATTGGTTGCTGCACTTATTGAGCAAATGGGTCAAGCGTACCCAGAGCTTGCTAAGCAACAAGAAATTATTGAAAAAGTACTGCGTATTGAAGAAGAGCAGTTTGGTAAAACGCTTGAGCGTGGTTTAGCTATTTTAGAAGAAAGCTTGAGTGATTTAACCGGGGATGTGATCCCAGGTGACTTAGTATTTAAACTTTACGATACCTATGGTTTCCCTGCCGATTTAACAGCCGATGTAGCGCGTGAGCGCCAAATGACCATTGACCATCAAGGTTTTGAAGCATGCATGGCAGTGCAACGTAAAACAGCACAACAAGCGGGTAAGTTTGGGGCTGATTACAATGACCAATTAAAATCAGACAAGCACACTGACTTTAAAGGCTACGATAGCACTCATTACAGTGGCACAGTGGTAGAAATTTTTGCCGGTGGCGAAGCTGTATCATTACTTGAAGATGGTCAACAAGGTATTATTGTTTTAGACCGTACTCCGTTTTACGCTGAATCAGGCGGTCAAATTGGTGATAGCGGAACAATCACAGTAGCCGGCGGTGAGTTTGTGGTGACTAATACCACTAAACTGGGTAATGCTTTTGCTCATCATGGAACAGTTCAAGGGCGTATTGGCGTTAACGATAAAGTGGATGCAACTATTGACGATGCGCGCCGTGAAAGCATTAAGAAAAATCACACAGCTACGCATATTTTACATGAAGCATTACGTCAGCTTTTAGGTGAGCACGTATCGCAAAAAGGCTCACTTGTGCAGCCAGATCGTCTGCGTTTTGACTTCTCACATTTTGAAGCAGTGACCAAACAAGAACTGCGCGAAATTGAACGTGTAGTAAATGACGAAATTCGTCGTAACTTTGCACTTAATACTGAGCTAATGGCAATTGATGATGCTAAAGCAAAAGGTGCTATGGCATTGTTTGGCGAAAAGTACGATGACGAAGTACGTGTAGTAACCATAGGTGATTACTCAATTGAGCTTTGTGGTGGTACACACGTAGAGCGTGCAGGTGATATTGGTTTATTCAAAATTGTATCTGAAAGCGGTATTGCTGCCGGTGTTCGTCGTATTGAAGCGGTAACGGGTGCAGAAGCAATCGCGTATGTTAATGAACAAGAACAGCAATTAGCAGATGTTGCAGCGCTTGTAAAAGGTGACAGTGCGTCAGTACTTGAAAAAGTAACTGCATTACTTGAAAAGTCGAAAGGGCTTGAAAAACAAGTTGCCCAACTTAACGATAAACTAGCCAGTGCGGCAGGTGCATCGTTACTTGATTCAGTGGTTGAAATTAACGGGGTTAAACTGTTAGTGGCCAATGTTGAGGGCACAGAATCAAAAGCGCTTCGCGGTATGGTTGATGACCTTAAAAATAAAATTGGCTCAGGTGTTATTGCCTTAGGTGTTGCCAGCGGCGACAAAGTAAGCTTAATTGCGGGTGTAACTAAAGACTTAACTGGCAAAGTAAAAGCGGGTGAGTTAGTTAATCACATGGCAGGCCAAGTAGGTGGTAAAGGCGGCGGTCGTCCAGATATGGCGCAAGCGGGTGGTTCTGAGCCACAAAATTTAACAGCAGCACTTGATAGCGTAACAGCTTGGTTAACTGAGCGTACTTAAGCTTAAGTGGCACTTATAGTTCAAAAATTTGGCGGCACTTCGGTAGGCTCAATAGAGCGTATTGAAGCGGTCGCCGACCTTGTTGTTAAAACTAAGCAACAAGGCCACCAAGTGGTCGTGGTGCTTTCGGCAATGTCGGGAGAAACCAATCGCTTAATTAATCTTGCCAAACAAATCGACTCTCGCCCGAGTAGCCGAGAACTCGATGTATTACTGAGTACCGGTGAACAAGTCTCTATTGCTTTATTAGCGATGGCCATTATTAAACGCGGCCATTCAGCGGTAAGCTTACTAGCCGATCAAGTGAATATATTAACCGATAACATGTTCGGTAAAGCCCGCGTAGAAGAAGTTGCGGCAACGCGTTTAAAACATGAACTTGAACATAACCGTATTGCTATTATTGCCGGCTTTCAGGGGCGCGATATTGAGGGCAACGTGACCACGCTTGGCCGTGGTGGCACCGATACCTCAGCGGTTGAAATTGCTGGTGCAATAAAAGCGGATGAATGTCAGATCTATACCGATGTTGATGGCGTATATACTACAGACCCGCGTGTGGAACCTAACGCACGACGTTTAAGTCATGTCACCTTTGCTGAAATGCTTGAGCTGGCAAGTTTAGGCGCTAAAGTGTTACATATTCGCTCTGTAGAATCTGCTGGTAAACACAATGTCCCTCTGCGGGTGTTATCTAGCTTTAAACCCGATGAAGGCACGTTAATTAGTTTTGAGGAGAGCGACGTGACAAGCAATGTCGTATCGGGTATTGCATTTAATCGAGACGAGTGTTTGATTAAGGTACATGGAATGCCGCAAGGCACCAAACATCTTGCAAAAGTTTTGAAACTTTTTGCTGATAATGGCATCGAAATAGATATGATTAATCAAATTAATCATAAAGTTGAAAAAGTCGACTATGCTTTTACTGTGCATTTAAATGATTACTTAAACGCATTTGATTTGTTAACGGCTGAGCAACAGCAATTTGACGCACAGGCAATTGACGGATTGACCAATGTGGCGAAAGTGTCAGCGGTGGGTATGGGGATGAAATCTCATTCCGGGGTAGCGAGTTTATTTTTTGATTCGTTAGCACAAGAAAACATTGATGTGATGTTTGTTGCCACCTCAGAGATCAAAATTTCAGTTTTAATAGATGAAAAATACCTAGAGCTGGCTGTTCGTGCATTACATAAGACATTTTTAACAGAAAATGAATAGATTGAGAGTTTTTACTTACTTTTTAGTCTAATTTTAATTAAAATGTTTGTGCGGAATCTTATAATTTTATTGGAACATGGGAGCAAGAGAATGCTAATACTAACTCGTAGAGTAGGCGAGACCCTTATGATTGGTGACGAAGTAACCGTTACTGTTCTAGGTGTTAAAGGAAATCAAGTTCGTATCGGTGTTAACGCACCTAAAGACGTATCAGTTCATCGTGAAGAAATTTACATGCGCATACAAGCTGAAAAGTCTAACCCTAATCCGGGCAATGCTTAATCAACATAGTATAAAATGTGCTAGTTAATATAACTATGACATTTGTAAAAGCCACTCATTGAGTGGCTTTTTTGTTTTCAGCCCCTAAACCACCTACTTCAGTAGGTGGTTATCATCAAATGGCTTTGCCTGTAAAAAGTACTC
>NZ_JBEOOG010000119.1:0-6090 GCF_040308965.1 Pseudoalteromonas sp. MER144-MNA-CIBAN-0113 | reverse complement strand
GAACCTGCTAACCACCCGCCGTCTGACTATAACTATTGTGAAAAGAAGACAGGACAACTACTCTGACACGGCGGGATTGGACTCGTGAAAATGGGCGAGTTAAAAAAGTAGACTATAAAGCAAAAATTGATGAGCCTGTTTTTATTTACCCTAGTAGCTCTAAATATCAAACCTCTTATGATTCACCTTATTTAGATATGATGTCGTCATTTCTAAATAGCGTCCAACAACCTAAAACAGCATTAATATGCCTTGGTTTTGGGTTCAATGATAAGCATATCAATAATGCTGTGACGATGGCTTTAAGAACCAATGCGGAATTTAACCTTCTTATTGCAACAAAAGATTTATTTATTGAAAGCGGATCGTTTAATCCCGAGATAAGAGATTTGTTAGATCAGGCTATTCAACAAGGGGATAAAAGAATTTCATTAGTTGATGGTACTTTCGAGCAATTTTCCGAATTGCTACAAGAGCGTCGAAAAGAGACTCCAGAAGAAAAATTATTTAAAACCTTTGAAACAATTGCTGGAAATATTAACCCCAAGAAGGTGGGTGATAATGAGTTTTAATGAATGGTTTTCACCCTTTGATACTAATAGAAGGATTGGTAGTGTTATTAATATTTCGCCAGCAGAAATTACTGTCAATCTATCAGATGCTGGTTCTGGAGAAGCAAGGTGGTACTTAGGAGATCGTGTAGGCGCAGGTGAGGTTAATGAATTTGTATTCATTGATTGTGGCCAAACAGCAATACTAGGCCGGTTAGTTCAAGTTTGGCTAGATGGCGCTGAAAGGCTATCGGTAGATGCTATGACGATTGATAATGGTTTGAATAATCCTGTAGGAATTATTCAATTATTAACAAGTGTTAACCCAGCAACAGGAGTTATTTACCGTGGAATAAAAAATCACCCTAGACTAGGGAGCCAAATATATTCAGCTCACCCAAAATTAATATCTATTCTTGCTGAAGGAGACTCGAAAGAAAGTGAAGTAAAACTGAATATAGCAGAACTACCATATGATTCCGCCGTTAACATAACTGTTACACCTGATAAGCTATTTGCGAGGCATTGCGCGGTCTTAGGAGCTACAGGTGGTGGTAAAAGTTATTCAATGTCTAGGTTGCTTCAAGAAGTTCAGCAACATGGAGGGAGGGCATTATTGTTAGATCCAACAGGAGAGTACTCTGACTTAGATTGTGATACATATTATGTCGGTAATCATGAAAAAGCTAATCCTAATAATTCTGTTACCTTTCCTCATTGGAAGCTCCCTGAATCTGATATATTTGCTTTTTTGCGCCCATCAGCGCAGACACAAATGCCCAAGTTGAGTTCAGCTATACTGAGTCAGCGTATAGTGCGACGCTATTATAATAATTATGGTGATATAAAAGTTACTGATAATCATATTTTAGTTAAATCAGGTCAGAAAAAAGAACCATATAACAATGCATTAAACTTTATTGAAAAAGATTTAAAATCTGAAAGGTGGTGCTTTAAACATCTGGCAGAGCAAATAGCTCAAGAGTGTGTTTGGCCAACAGGAAAAAAGGCTGGTTCAGGCTACCCAAAAGAAATTGATGAGACAATATGGGGAGATCCTTCAGATAATGAACTGGGTTATTGTATGAGCCTTATATCGAGAATAAGAGCTTACTCTGAAAATTCCTATTTAAAGTGGCTAATTGACCCTGATATAGACCAAGATATACCTTCTCTTCTTGATAGCTATAGCTCTTCAAACTCAAACAATAAAATTTTGAGGTTAGACTTGTCAGCAGTACCTTTTGAAGCTAATGGACGCGAAATCCTTGTTAATGCTATTGGTCGTAAATTGATGGACTTGGCCAGGGATGGGATTATTAGCCATAGTAATCCGATGCTAGTTTTCATAGATGAAGCTCATCAGTTTCTCAATAAAACAATTGGTGATGAATCTAGCTCAATAAAGTTAGATTCTTTTGGCAATATAGCAAAAGAAGGTCGTAAATATGGACTGAATGTGGTTATCGCAACTCAGCGACCGAGAGATATACCTGAAGATGTATTAAGCCAGATAGGTTCTTTAATTGTCCACAGGCTTACGAACTTTCATGACCAAGAAGTGGTTAAAAGAGCTGTAGGTACAATGGATCAGAGATCTGCGTCGTTTCTTCCAACATTAAGTCAAGGCGAGGCTTTACTCCTAGGTATTGATTTTCCTTTTCCTATGACAGTTAAAATGAAAAAGCCAACAATTAAGCCAACATCTAAAAGTGCCGATTACTCGATGGCATGGAAACGAAAGGAAGTTAAATGCCGAATAAGAATTGTTGATTATTTGGAAATTCCAGATGAATTTACGGATGAATTTGAAAGTTTAGATATTGAATATATGCCTCAAGAAGGATCTACTGGTGATATGATTTATAGTTATTACTTTGAAGTATCTTCTGAGGCCTCAACTGAGCTGCTTGAAATAATGGATTGGAAAATAGGGCAAGTGATTAGTGATATTCCTACTGAAATATTTGAAAATAATGATTTTAGTTAGCTTTACTTTTATTACTAAATGTAAATCATTATGGGCTTTAAGTAGTAACTTCACAGCAGAATTTTTGCCTTTACTTAAAAACTAAAATATCCTTAGTACACTTATAGGTTAGATACTAAGAGAATCTTAGCTAGATATGTTTTATAGCTAAGGTTCACATGGAAACTCCAACACCTTCACGCCTAAAATCTGCAAGAAAAGCAGCTGGCCTTACTCAGCAACAGCTAGGTATGGCATTAGGAATGGAGCCAAACACGGCTAGTGCTCGCATGAACCAATATGAAAAAGGCAAACATGCCCCTGATTTCTTAACCATGAAACGCATTGCTAAAGAGCTAGATGTACCAGTAGCTTATTTCTATTGTGAAGAAGATATTTTATCTGAATTAATTTGTGCTTTAGGTCAGTTAAGTAGAGAAGAGCAAAAAGAAATCTTATCCAAAATAAAATTATAAACTTGATTTCATGATTCATGTAGTTAGGGGAGATGAATAATGCGAGGAAAGCCAGAAGAAACAGATTTTACACTTTTCTGCGAAAGGCAAGGCATTGTGTGCTCAAAACCGGAAGAGGATACTAACGGATGGGATCGCCTACTTGAATACACATTTGAGGAAATTGAATATAAGGTTTACGTACAGGTTAAAGCTATGGAAGGTGCTTATGAAAGTTATAGAGGACGTAATGTAAAATTATCCAATATGCTGAAATTTGGAAGGACACTTGCCCCATGTTTCTTTGTTTTTGTTGAAACCAAACATAATCATAATACTAAGTTTCATCTAGTACATTACGACAAAAAGCTACTTGAAAAAACCTTACGTAAAAAAACGCAGTTAGAATCTGAGGGGAAAGATGAACTACATAAGATTAATATAAAAGTTAATCCAAAAACTGCAAATGAGGTTGTTGTAATAAGTAATGGTGATTGTATAAAATCTAAGATTTGTCAATTGATGAAATCATTTGGTAAAACTTATAAGGAATATATTAGTTATAAATCACAGGAGTTGGAATCTCTTGGTTATGAAGATGGTCGTTATCAAATAAACATGAAGTTTGAGCCTCAGCAGTTTGAGAAGCTTATATTTGGAGAGCAAAAAGAGATTCAAGTAGAGGTAACAGGGGCCTCGGAGAGTCGATTTGGGATTACTCTAACAGCCGATTCAGGGTTACAAAAGTTGGTCGGAAGCCCAAATGCAAGCTTAGTTTCTCCCGATTTTGTACCTGATTCGATAAAGGAACAAGTCGTCCACCTTGATAACAACGCTAATAGTAAGACAAAAGAATATGAGTTCGATTTTGGTGAAGCCTATTTCCCTATAAAAATGTCGGGTACACTTCTTTTAAGTCCTGTTACAGATGCGATGAAATTAACCTTTAGCTTCTTTTCTATAACTTACTATTTTGAAAACCACGAAATTAATTTAAAAATATTCCTTAATGAATTTTTTAAGAAGCCAAGGACACTATTTGAAATTAAAAGATGCTTTAAGCTATTGGAATTAATTGAGCAGTTTGACTTTCATATTGTAGATAAAAGCGAAGAAAGGATTCGATTACCTTTTAATTCTTTTAAAGGAAAATTACCAGTCATACTCAAGTTACTTGATACGCTCAAATTGTATACCAAATTTCTTACGGATTTAGATCTAGAATATGAGGAATTATTTGCAGGAAATTTCTTCGAAACGCAATTCCTTAATATCATATGTGGGGGTGATAATTTTCACTTAGATTGTAAAAGGAATATTGAATACTTAAATTGCTATTTTATCTTCGGTAATGAACATAGAAAGTTTTGTTCAAGCTATCATTTTAAGAAAGGGCTAGGTTCTAATAAATCTAATTATTATTATGATCATCATATTGAAAAGAGAATAATTTCAGATCTTAGCGAATTTCGCAGTGCTTTAAATCAAAAAGAGGATCTAATTATAGAGCTTTGAGTTGACTTTCATAATCGACTATTCTAAACCTAAACTAAGATTTTCTTAGTTTAGGTTGGCGATGCATTTTTTAGTTCAAACAAAACCTTATCCAGATGAAGCGCTTGAAAGCTATTTACTAAGGCTTGCAAGAGATAACTCATACGATGGCTATAGTGAGCTTGCTGATATTTTATGGCAATGGCTTGCAGAGCAAGATCATGATCTTGAAGGTGCGTTGCCGTTAGAGCTGAGTAAAGTTGATGTTTATCATGCTAGGCAAGCGAGTAGCTTTAGAATAAGAGCGCTTAAGTTGGTAGCTCAATTAGCTGATGTAAACGCTGGTGATATTCTTGGACTTGCATGGCGGCGCAGTAATTTTAAATTTGGCAACTTAGCAGCAGTAAACCGAAATGAGCTGACCATTCCCCTTGAGTTACTTCGCACTGATAACATACCTGTTTGCATTGAATGTTTAGCTGAATCTTCATATATTCCTTTTTATTGGCATCTAAAGCCCTACAAAGCGTGTCATAAGCATAAAACACAATTAACCTCACAATGTAGGGAATGCCATAAATTAATTGATTATAGAGCTTCTGAGGCGTTTTTAGAGTGTGGCTGTGGTTGTAAACTAACCAGTAGTGAACAGTTAAACGATGCAGACTTTAAAATTGCATCTGCGCTTGCAAGTAGTAACAGCCAAAAAATAGTAGGGTTGATATTGTGGTTTGCGAAGGCTAAACAACTTGATGTAAGCGATGCAGACTTTAACTGCGCTTTTGTTGATTACTTTAGTACTTGGCCTGATGGCTTTACCGTTGAATTAGATTTACTCACAAATAATGCGCGGCTCAAACAACTTAACCCTTTTAATAAAACTAAGTTCAACTCTGTCTATGGCAATGTGATCCGTGATGGTCAAATTGCTGCAACAAGCAACCGTAAAAACAGAGTAATTGATGAGATTATTAATTACTTTGTCGAATTAGTTGATAGTAACCCTAAAGCTAAACATCCAAATATTGCAGATTTACTGTTTTGTACTTTTGATGCCGCAGTATTATTAAACACTACCATAGAGCAAGTTTACAGGCTTCATCAAGAAGGCTTTTTAAACTGTGCTTATCCACAAAAAAAGCACGAACAGCTCAGAGCTGATAGCCATGTTTTTTATTTACGCCAAGTAATTGAGCTACAGCAAGCATTCTCAGCTGAAAAGCCTCAAACAAAAAAACAATTTATAGCGCCGTGGTAACTTATGAACTTACAAAATGCATTTGCAATTGAATCACTAAAAGAAAAAACCACAGCACTAAGAAAGTTGTTTGCTCCATACATGCTTCATGCTGCGGTAGATGGCTTTGAAGAACAAGCGCTGACTGTGCTCATTAACCTAGTTTATAAACGAAGTGAGATTGATGATCTAACAAGTGTAAGAGCCGCTAAAAGTGTATTACGTGATGAAGTGTTACTGAGTAAATGTATTAACGAAGTTAAATGGTTTCATACTCATAATTTAAAATACCCAGATATACGAGTAATGCGTATTCCGGTGATGGTGAACACCGATTCCGGTTTTATCGTGAACACTTAAATTCCACGCATTGGGTTCATGACA
>NZ_JBEOOG010000118.1:0-6183 GCF_040308965.1 Pseudoalteromonas sp. MER144-MNA-CIBAN-0113 | reverse complement strand
ATACCTCCAGTAGAAACTGACGGTATTTTCAATTAATTAAATCCACTCTGCTAGGTGTCGTTGCTCGGACGCTTACCGTTTACCCTCCTTATTTGGTCTTCCAATATTTAGATAGAAACCGGAGATCTCAGTGTCATTAATTTTGGTAATTTCCAAAGGGATATTTTTGAGTATAGATTCAGTTAATTTTACTTTAATTGACGCCATTTTTCGCACACCTAGAGTTAACCCTAAATTTTTTTCGCACATTTATCGCACGAACTGATTTTAGTTCACTAAACTTCACGTTCATTCACTAGGTATAATTTAAAAGCACAATCCTTTCAATGGCAATGAGTTACAATAACTTTGAATACTTCACGATAGGACACGTTAAGCCATTTTTGTACACTAAAGAACACAGGTAATTTTTATGGGGTGGCAGGGGTCGAGAGTTCGAATCTCTCCATACCGACCATTTATTCCCTTTAATATTCTGCAATTACACAGAACCCAAAGTTTTCTCATAAATACCATTTGTATTATTAACTTTTATAATTACTTTTAGTTCAAGTTTTAGGTATGAAAATTATTAATACTTACAGTAATTTTAAGGAGTGCTTCGGTTACTTTTTCTAGCGCTTTTATAAACAATGGTCAGCAGCGGGTAATGCATTGCTTTTTTCTCAAGTAAGTAGCAATCAGCATGTCGTGGGCTTTCATGCGGCAAGAAGTCATAAACCCCGATAGGAACACAGGATACATACCCTTCATTACTTTTCCACTCACACTCATCGGTATAAAAAAATAACGTACCTTTATACGTACAACTCAGCGAAAGTGCCAAAAATACCTTTTGGTGTAGGAAAGCGTTTAAGTAAAAGTTTCATATTGGACCTTTCTTGCAGGCATAAAAAACCTGCATGAAGCGGCCTGTAAGTTTTATTAAAGTTTAAAAACTAAACCCCAAATCAAAACTATTAGTCTCTCGTTGCTCTTGAATATCATCAAATGTCAAAATAAGCTTAGCAATTCCTATTCGCCCTTTTAGTTTTTCTAACTCATTAATATTAGGTACTTTTAATCTCAGTATTACGTAATTAGCATCTCGTGATAAGCCTGCTGGCTCGCTAATGTAGCTATGGATTATTTCAATGTTAGGAGATATAAAATTAATGTATTCGGGTATCGTCCTCTTTGCTCCATTAGAGTCAATTATAAAGTCGACATTTAAAGCAGTGCCCGTTCCAAGGTTTTGCACTAATAATTCATACTGAAAAATGTCATTATCGAATTCTTCATACTTGTGTAATATTGGTCTAATAGAATTCATATACTGCTTTTCATTATGTCTAAGTCCATTTTTGGCAAACAAAAAAGTTATCAATGTAGCGGTTAGTGCTATTAAATCACTCAACTTCACTTCAAATGAAAAGCTCTGGCCTAAGATAACACCTGTACAGACACATAGCACAACAGCTACTATTGTCATTAAATCTAGTTTTCGCATAAAATTCCCTCATGTTTATAGAGAAGAAATATTAACAAGGCAACTCTAAATACAAAATTGTAGTGGTATATATAAGCAGACGTTCGTAAGGATACCTTAAACCAAACTATACTTAATAAGCATTACAACCAACATTCCCCAAACCTAAATAAATCAATGCACCTTTTTCAACCATAATGGCTCGCTAAAATATAAGAAGAAACTATTAAAATAAGCATTTAAATAACATGATCTTCCTCTAAATTTGCTGTTCAATACTTGTTCGACTATTACTATATTATAGGAACTACATTTACTTGCGGGATGCTTGATGGACCTTAAAAAAGTAAATAAAAAATCTAATTCACCTAGTTCAAATGTAAATATGGACGAAGCCTTTTTAGCTCAACTAGTTAGTTGTTTACCCATGGGGGCAATGGTAGTCAATACCGATGCTCAGATCCTTTTTGCCAATAGTCAACTATCTGAAATACTGGGCTATGAGGACTCAGAACTAATAGGGAAGAATATAGATAGTTTACTTCCAGCGCAATTTAAAGCGAACCATATCCACTTGATGAGTCAGTTTTTTGCTAACCCTCGAAAACGATTAATGGGTGAAGGCCGTGAGTTATTTGCGAGTCAAAAAAATGGTAAGCAAATCCCAATCGAAATAGGTTTAAACCCGATACAAGGACAACAAGAGTTAGTTTTAGCCACACTGGTTGATATATCGCAAAGGCTGCGCGCTAACAATATGTTTCAACGCTCTATTCAAGCTGCACCTCATGGTGTGTTAATAGTAGACCAAGCGGGCATTATTCAAGCGGTTAATCAATCGTTATGTAAATCTTTTGGCTACAGTGAAATAGAATTACTCGATAAAAAAATGGAAATGCTATTACCGCATCGCTATCAAGGGCACCATTCAGCACTTCGCCATTCATTTCATCGTGAACCCAGTGTCAGAAGTATGGGAGTAGGCAGAGATTTAACCGCCTTACACAAAGACGGAAAAGAATTCTCAGTTGAAGTGGGCCTGAGTCCTTTTATAAACACCAATGACGAAGACATGGTATTTGTGTCGTTGTTAGATATAACAGAACGAAAACGAATGGAAACCGAGTTAAAAGAAAATAACACAAGTTTGAAGGAGTTTACCTATGTAGCTTCTCATGATTTACGCTCTCCATTGCGGGGTATTTCAAACTTAATTGAATGGATAAAAGAAGATTTGGGCACTACCACGCCTGAAGTAGAATATAACTTAACACGTATTGATGATCGTATTCATAAAATGGAGACGTTAATAGATAATTTATTGGCCTATGCAAGAGCAGGCAAAGCCACTCTAGATACTCAAGTAATCGATATGCATAAGTTAATTTCTAACGTTACCGAACTATTGGATTTACCGGCTGGAATGAAGCTTCGTAAAGACATTCAATTAGATACTATCGTCACTGCATGGACGCCACTTGAAACCGTGGTCCGCAATTTATTAAGTAACGCTATTAAACACCACGACAGTAAAGAGGGAACTATAGAGATTCGTTGTGTAGCAGAAAATACGCTTTGCCATATCACTGTGACTGATGATGGCCCCGGTATACCACCAGAGGCTTACGAGCGTATTTTTAGTTTGTTTCAAACAACCTCTGATGATAAATCGGGTTCAGGTATTGGGCTGTCTATTAGTCGGCGTTTGGCACAAGCTCATGGTGGGCGCATTTCAGTAAGCTCAAATGAACTGCAAAAAGGATCTACATTTCATGTGTGGTGGCCTCGCTTTGCAAGGAAAGAAAATTTATGATCAAAAATCTATCTATACTGCTTGTTGAGGACGACGATGTTGCCGCGGAAGCCGTTACAAGAAGCCTAAAAAAAGTGGATCCTAAAATTAAAATAATTTGGAAACAAAACGGAAAGCTGGCACTAGATGCGTTACGAGAAAAAGCGCAACAAAAAGAAATATCAGAGCCCTACTTAGTATTGCTAGACCTGAATATGCCAGTGATGAATGGCTTTGAATTTTTAGAGCATATTCGTAAAGATGAAAAATTAAACGATACCGTTGTATTTATACTCACGACCTCCAATGAGGATAACGATCGTACTCGCGCGTACCATAATAACGTAGCAGGTTACATGGTTAAACATGCAATTGGCCCGCAGTTTGCCAAATTAGCGACACTTATGGATGCTTATATACATGCCGTTGAGCTTGAATAAGCCATTTTGCAAGAGATATGGATATGATAACTTCAATAGATAATTTTGAAACCTGCGACAGTATTAAACTACTCATTGTTGATGACGATGCGGTTGATAGAGAACAAATACGCCGTATGATATCACGCTCTAATATACAGGCTAAAATTTCAGAAGCATCTTCTATTGAAAGCTCTATGTCTTACCTTGAGCATAGGGAATTTGATTGCGTCATAGTTGATTACCGATTAGGTATCGGATCGGGGCTTACTCTGCTGGATAATATTAGAAAGTCTGTAAATAACCACTGTGCTGTGATTATGATCACGGGCTTAGGGGATGAAAAAATAGCAGCAGAAGCTATGCGCCTAGGGGCAAGCGATTATTTACTTAAAAACCAATTAAAAAGCGATCAGTTGATACACTCTATATCTAGTTCCATTCAACGCGCAAGCTTAGAAAAAAAACTTCATAACATGGCACATTACGATAGCCTAACAGGCTTAGCAAGCCGCCCAATTTTAATTGATCAACTTCAACAGGCCATTACATCTCAGCAAAAGCTCGCCGTTGCCTATTTAGATTTAGATAACTTTAAACCCATTAATGACAAATATGGTCATGAAACCGGTGATTTCGTGTTGAAAACCATTGCCCAAAGGCTACAAAACACATTACGCAAGGAAGATACACTAGCGCGTATTGGTGGAGATGAGTTTATCCTTTTATTAAGAGGGGCTGCGCACACAATACAAGAATATGAGATTCTGTTACAAGACGTGCTGATTGAGGTAAACGACCCTATAAAATTAGCAGAGTTTTCGTGCTCCGTTCAAATTTCAGTCAGCATCGGCGTTGCACTTCCCAGTGATGATGGCTTAACTTGTGATGACATTTTACGAAGAGCCGATCAAACTATGTACCAAGCAAAAAGATCAGGAACAAACCGGATTCTGTTTTTTGATCCAGAGGAAGAAAGCCTAAGGCATGCAAGACATGATTTGTTATTGGCTGCTGAAAAAGGCATTGCTCGTAAAGAGTTTATTTTACATTATCAACCAAAGGTAAATTTAATGGATCACCAGTTAATTGGCGTTGAAGCCTTAATACGCTGGAATCACCCTACTTTGGGTTTACTTTACCCTGGTCACTTTTCAGAGGCATTAGAGCACCCACACATTGGTATATTAATTGGTGAATGGGTACTTGCTGAGGCCTTAAAACAACATAAAATTTGGACAAGAAATCATCTTTCTATGAGTGTAAACATCTCTCCAGCTCATTTACTTAGTGAGGGCTTTGTTGAAAACCTCAGAGAGTTACTCATCAGCACTAATAATATAAAACCAAAAACCCTCGAATTAGAAATTTTAGAGAGCACTACAATTGGAAACGTTGACCAAGCAGTCGACGTTCTCAATGGCTGTAGAAATTTAGGTGTAAGTATTGCGTTAGACGACTTTGGTACAGGTTACGCCTCTTTGAGTTACTTAAAAAAATTACCTTTAGATACATTAAAAATAGATCAAAGCTTTGTTAAAAAGCTCCTATCAGACCATGAAGACAAGTCCATAGTTACGTGTATCGTGGCGCTAAGTAAAGCATTTGGGTTTAACCTAATAGCAGAGGGGATCGAGTCGCAAGAGCTAGAAAAAGTACTTATAGATATGGGTTGCTATCATGGGCAAGGCTATTATATTGCCAAACCAATGTCTGCAGATAACATGAACTTATGGATAAAAAATATGACATCAACTAAACACTGACCATAAATAATATCCCTCTATTTGGATTGCCAATGATATACATAAATTGGCGTTTGGTAAAAATCTTTAAGCTTGATAACGTTAGTTGGTTTAAATGAAGGTAAAGCGAAAGTGTTACTCACAATAGTGATTTTATTTTTAATTTTGTCATGCTTTAACTTATCTTCAAGCGCTACCATACCACCAGGAAACAAGTAACATACCAAAGTAGACGCAGAACTAAGATCGGCATTTTTGAAGTCTTTACGATAGAGGGTAAGATTACCTAAACCCAAACTATATTTAAAAAGCACTGAAACCATCCAAGGAAACCACGATAACTCATAGCCAATAACCTGTTTATTAGGCTGATTTTTGGCAACCGCTATAACGAGTGTCCCCCAACCTGAACCCAAATCAATTAATGCGCCTTTTTCATCCATGCTTATTGCATTAAGCATAGTTTGGCGCGCTTTGCTTGAGCTCATCATCGGTGAAATTCCCGTTTTTAGCGTGCTCCAAACAATAGATAAAGCGATTAGAAGAACTAAAAAGAAAAGTCCGATAGCAATAAAGTCCATACTAACTAACACCTGATAACGGTTGAATCATCATAATCTCACCTTATCGATTATTTGTTTCTATATAGTAAAACCATTACAAAGAGCACCGTTAGTATAAATTGAGGGCGTTCAGAATTCTGTGTCAGCCTAAGTTGCTAAATATCTAGCACACCATCTAACCTACCTTCGAAGTGGA
>NZ_JBEOOG010000117.1:0-6591 GCF_040308965.1 Pseudoalteromonas sp. MER144-MNA-CIBAN-0113 | reverse complement strand
CATCCTAGATGGTTTTAAACTAAGAACATACCCAAGACAATTTATTAAAAATTAGTTTTTACACAGTCTGGGCACTTAGTTGAACTTCGGCAAAGAGCTTGAAGCAGTCATACAATGTAAAAATCCGACTGACCGCTAATCGCTCACAGCCGAACTTCGTAAAAGTGCCACTTTGAGTCGTTCAGTTTAATTCTTTGCTCAACTAATAAAAACTAATTAACAGACGTTTTACCTAATTCATTTAGGTCAGTGGCTTAGCTCTCCAATTAACCAACTGCGGTATTGTACTAGCAGTTATACTTCTAACTAACACTACTCATAACTCATTTTTTCGAAAATATCTGTTGCCACCACAACATAATAAATTTATTATATAATAAATTCATTATGGAGCATTTCATGAAAGTTCTCTTTTTATGCACTGAAAACTCAGCTAGGTCTATCATGGCTGAGGCGTTGCTAAAACATCATGGTAAAGGTGAGTACGAGGTTTATAGTGCTGGTACTGAGCCAAATAGTGTTGATAGTCGTACCTTGTCAGCTATCGAGCACTTTGGGTTACCTACCGATGGATTACACTCAAAACACCTTGATGAAGTTAGCAATATCCATTTCGATTTTGTTATTACCCTGTGTGATAAAGCGGCAAAAGAGTGTGATAGCCGAGTCAATGGTACTAACTGCCTTGCTTGGGATTTCCCTGAGCCTCGTTCTCGTAGAGATGCCAACCCGTTTGAAAAAACGCTACAAGAGCTAAATGAACGGATCAAAATGTTTTTGCTGATACAAGAAAAGCAAATGCCAGCGCCAATAACGCCAACTACTTTTTACAAAGCTCTGGCTGATGATATTCGCTTGAAAACGCTTTTAATCATTGCGGTTGAGGGTGAAGCGTGTGTCTGTGAGTTGATGACTGCATTAGATGAAGAGAGCCAGCCCAAAGTGTCCCGTCACCTAGCACAGCTTCGAAAAACAGGCATTTTATCTGACAGAAAGCATCAGCAATGGGTGTTTTATTCGATCAATCCAACATTGCCAGCGTGGATGAAGCAAACCATCACCTCAACGGTAGTGAATGAGCCTATTTTTATCGAACAAGAGCTAGCCAGATTAAACTCGATGGGTGACCGTCCTACGCGTGTGGCAAGCTGCTGTAATTAAGGAATGTAACTATGGGGATTTTTGAACGTTATTTATCTGTTTGGGTGGCGATATCAATTGCTGCTGGTGTGGCGCTGGGGATTGTTTACCCACCTCTTTTTGAAGCTATTGCAAAGCTTGAAGTTGCCCATGTAAATGTAGTTGTTGCTGTTTTCATTTGGGTAATGATCTACCCAATGATGGTGCAAGTGGATTTTTCAACCATTAAGGAAGTAGGGAAGAATCCGCAAGGCTTGGTATTAACTTTGGTGGTCAACTGGCTTATTAAACCATTTTCAATGGCTGCTTTAGGTTGGTTGTTCTTCGAAGGCTTATTTGCCGATTTTGTATCACCAGAAACAGCGCAAGAATACATCGCTGGTATGATTTTACTGGGGGTTGCACCTTGTACGGCAATGGTGTTTGTCTGGTCGCAATTAACCAAAGGTGATGCGAACTATACCTTAGTTCAGGTGTCGGTGAACGACATCATCATGATTTTTGCATTCGCTCCCATTGCGGGGTTATTGCTTGGTGTAACAGACATTCATGTACCTTGGGGCACCTTGTTTATCTCGGTGATTTTGTATGTATTGCTCCCTTTAATCGCGGGAATCCTGACTAGAAAACACTTAAACAGCTCAGGTCGCGATGAAGCAGCTATCACAAGTTTGCTAGAGAAGTTAAAACCGTTTTCTGTTATCGGTTTACTGGCAACAGTCGTTTTGCTGTTTGGCTTTCAAGCTAACACCATTATTGAGCAACCACTTAATATCTTGCTAATCGCCATTCCGCTTATCCTGCAAACCTATGGCATTTTCATTATTGCCTATTTTATCGCGGTCAGACTCAAGCTTAAGTACAACATTGCTGCACCTTCTTGTTTGATTGGTACATCTAACTTCTTTGAATTGGCAGTGGCAGTAGCTATTTCCCTTTTCGGCTTACATTCAGGCGCTGCATTGGCGACCGTGGTTGGGGTTCTGGTTGAAGTTCCAGTTATGTTGTCTCTCGTATCGATTGTGAACAGAACAAAACATTGGTTTAACGAATAATTAAGAGGCTTTTTATGCACACTCATCCATATGACATACTAACACTTGATAATGGCGCAAGCTTTATCTTTACTCCTTGCCCCGGAACAAAAGACGTTGATTTAACAACATCGGTTACACAATTGAAAGATGCTGGAGCACAAGCGATTGTGACGCTGATGTACGATGCAGAAATGAACAAGAATGAAGCCGAAGACCTTCCTCAAGTGTGTGATGCACAAGGTATTAAATGGTTTCAGTTACCTATTTTAGATGACGATGCACCAAATGAAGATTTTGTAGCAGCGTTCAAATCAAACCTTGATGACATGCTATCTATCTTACGCAATCAAGGCACCATTGCCGTGCATTGTAAAGGCGGCTCTGGTCGCACAGGCTTAGTCATTGGACTACTGATGTTTGAACTAGGTTACGACAAGGCAGACATTATTAAACAAGTGCAGAAAATGCGCCCTAAAGCGCTCTCACACCCAGTACAACTTTCTTTTTTCAATGAGTTTCAAATAGTAGGAGCTTAACAATGGCAATTAAAATTGGTATTAACGGTTTTGGCCGCATGGGTCGCTTAACACTTAGAGCTGCTTTTGGTTGGCAAGACATTGAGTTTGTGCAAATCAACGATCCTGCTGGCAATGCAGAAACGCTAGCACATTTATTAAAGTACGATTCTGTGCATGGTACTTGGTCACATGATGTAACCCATGATGACAATAACGTGATAATTGATGGTCAAGCCATTCGTGTAACGCAAAACAAAGCAATTAATGATACGGATTGGTCTGAATGTGATTTGGTCATTGAAGCGTCAGGCAAGATGAAGAAAACTGAGTTGCTACAAGCCTACTTAGACCAAGGAGTAAAAAAAGTTGTTGTAACAGCACCCGTAAAAGAAGAAGGTGTACTTAATGTGGTTATGGGGGTTAACGACCATCTATATGATGTTGAACAGCACTCAATCGTAACGGCAGCGTCTTGCACCACAAACTGCTTAGCACCAGTGGTGAAAGTGTTACTGGATAAAATCGGCATCAAACATGGCTCGATGACGACTATCCACGACATTACCAACACTCAAACGATTCTAGATGCTCCGCATAAAGATTTACGTAGAGCGCGTGCCTGTGGCATGAGCTTAATCCCAACCACTACAGGTTCGGCAACGGCGATTACTCATATTTTCCCAGAGTTGAAAGGTAAGCTGAATGGTCATGCGGTACGTGTGCCTCTTGCGAATGCTTCAATTACTGATTGTGTATTTGAGGTTGAGCGTCCAACAACGGAAGCTGAAATTAACGCTTGGATGAAAGAAGCGGCTGAGGGCGAATTAAAAGGCATTCTTGGTTATGAAGAAAAGCCACTTGTGTCTATCGATTATAAAACCGACCCACGTTCTAGCGTTGTCGATGCATTATCAACAATGGTCGTTAATGGCACTCAGGTGAAGCTGTACACATGGTATGACAACGAGTGGGGTTACGCTAATAGAACGGCTGAACTTGCTCGTAAAGTCGGATCATCAATTAAAGGGTAATGTAACACTATGAAGCGCTTGACATCATTATCAGACGATATTAAGCAATACCTTGTTGTCACAGGTAACTACTGGGCATTTACCTTAACAGATGGCGCACTACGCATGTTGGTAGTGCTTCATTTCCACGCGTTAGGCTATAGTCCGCTTAGCATTGCGATGTTGTTCTTGTTTTATGAAATATTTGGCGTTGTCACTAATTTAGTTGGTGGCTTCTTAGGTGCCCGTTTAGGGCTAAATAAAACCATGAACATTGGCTTAGCCATTCAAACTATCGCCTTGCTGATGTTAGCTGTTCCTGCTGAATGGTTAACAGTTGTGTATGTGATGATTGCACAAGCGCTTTCAGGCATTGCCAAAGACTTAAACAAAATGAGCGCAAAAAGCTCAATTAAGATGTTGGTTGCCGCAGGACAAGAAGGCACCTTGTTTAAATGGGTCGCGGTATTAACAGGCTCTAAGAATGCCCTGAAAGGCGTTGGCTTTTTCTTAGGCGGCTTACTGTTAACTTTACTTTCCTTCAAAGGCGCAATGTTGTTAATGGCAGGTGTTTTGGCTCTTGTTTGGTGTTACAGCCTTTATGCTTTGAAAAACGACTTAGGTAAAGCCAAGAACAAACCTAAGTTTACCGACATCTTCTCAAAGAGTCGCTCTATCAATATCTTATCGGCTGCACGACTCTTCTTGTTTGGTGCCCGTGATGTCTGGTTTGTGGTTGCACTACCTGTGTTCTTGTCACAAGTGTTTGAATGGGATTATTGGACAGTAGGTGGCTTCTTAGCGCTTTGGGTGATTGGTTACGGTTTTGTCCAATCAATGACACCTAAGCTAATCAATTTCAAAGCTAGCGTTTCTCCTGCCACTGAAACCGTAAAATGGGCAAGCTTGTTGGCATTAGTGACATTAGGTATAGCTTTATCGTTACACTTTAACTGGGAAGTTAAAACGGCACTCATTGCTGGCTTAATGGTATTTGGCGTACTGTTTGCCATTAACTCATCTCTGCACAGTTACCTGATTGTTAGCATGGCTGATGCCGATGGCGTTTCGTTAGATGTTGGCTTTTACTACATGGCAAATGCAATGGGGCGTTTGATTGGTACAGTGCTGTCAGGCTGGGTTTTCCAGCTATACGGGTTAGCTGCTTGCTTGGGTATTTCGTTTGCTTTTATTAGTTTAGCGGCACTTATTTCTGCCAAGTTACCAGCCACAGGAAGAACCAAGTAAACAATTTGCATTAAGGCTTTCCCCTGACACTAAGCAGTCAGGGGAATGAATTATTTACCAGTGCAACAACTATTCCCCTCTTGAATAGGAGGACACTTTACTGTTCCGTAAGAACAATAAACGCAACAATCTCCCTTTAACGGCTTAAGCAATGTTTTACAGCTTCCGCATTCGTAATACCACTGACAAGCGTTTGTAGGCATAGTCTCAACCTTACTAAACCCGCACTCTGGACAGGTTATCTTTGATTCTAACTCTATACCTTGCATACTGGCTCCTTAACGGGCTTAACCATATCCAACACTGACATGACAACCATCCAAATGATCCCAAAATAAAATAAGTAAGTGCTCCAGTCGTATTGCCACAATGGATAAAGGGTTAACAATACTGCAATTGGGCCAATGACACTTAAAATGCCTCTTACCACATGCTTATGTTGATACCAATTATAGAAATTAACTAATAACGCTAGTGAAGTAAACAAGGGCAATAAGGTGTTAACAGCAATTCCTTCAAAGTGTGATAGGAAACCCAATCCAAGAGCTGATGCTAATGAGCCGAGTGCAGGAAAACACGCTGTGCAGCTTAGCGCGGCTAGCCAAACGCCACCAGAGCCGATTTTATCGAGAATTTTATTAATCATAATTACCTCTATTTTTGAGGTATTTTAAACTCCGTACATGGGTACGGAGTCAATGACTACTTAAGCGAATTGATAATTGGGCAGGTTTTTGGATCTTGATTGGCTTTGCATGAGTCTGTCATATCTTGAATTACTTTTTCCAACCTCTTTAAATCACTGATCTTATCTCGAATCAGTTGCAGCTTTTGTAAGCCCAACGATTCGACTTCAGCGCAATTACTGCTTAAAGACATCAGTGATTCTATCTCTTTTAGGGTAAATCCTAATGCTTTAGCTTTGAGAATAAACTTGAGTTGACTGGCATGAGTTTCGCCATACAATCGATAACCTGATTCTGGTTTTGGTGGCTGTTCTATTAAACCTTGGCGCTCATAAAAGCGGATAGTTTCAACACAGATATCTAAATATTTTGCCAGTTTTCCAATGGTTCTCATAAACACACTCTTTCGAAGAAGAGACATCATTATACAATTAATGCGGGTTGGCTAAACGTTCTTAAGGTGCAATTAATTGCCTAACCTCAATTTTAGGGCATGAACGGGTTCGCTAAGCGTCCGCTTTGTAGAATTAAGTCCAGATATCCAGATAACTCTGACTGTCTCTTATTCGCACATTTGCGACGCTCAACTAAACTCATTTTGGGGCAAAGGCGAGTTACATTTATAACTTGCCTCTGGACAAAAGTGTTTCAGCTTCTTCGCTAAATTAGCTGAAAACGGATTAAATAAAGTACGGGAAACCTCAAAAGGCAGAAGGAAGAATCGGCCCTCGCATTTTACCTTTCTACAAACTGTTTTGCTCGATCATGACGGTCACCAACAAACTTGTTATATGGTTTCAAAGACTCCTCACTACATCCAAATATGTTTACATAAGCACCTTTAGCAATCTTTGTATTTAACTCATTGACATCATCCCCCTGTGTCAGGATAGTTGTCGCCTCTAACTTTTAATAGAGGCAGATATAATGAGACGTCGATTTACACAAGAAT
>NZ_JBEOOG010000116.1:0-6708 GCF_040308965.1 Pseudoalteromonas sp. MER144-MNA-CIBAN-0113 | reverse complement strand
TTGTGATCAAGAGACAGGGATGTAGGTAAGGGGCGTGAGCAGGACGCGGAAGCTTTGCTCGGTTTTTACTTAGCCCAGTAGGTTACAAACCTCGCGCCGCGATTAAACCGCCCCTAGTTTGAACGAATTTTAATCCGCAAAGGTCAACAGACCCTAAATTTGCAGGAAAACTGAGCGAACGGTTTAATTTTTTACGTTTGGGGTTTAAGGATTGGAATATGTCTTATATACTGAATTTGTTCCCTGGGGTGCAGGAGCTTGGTTAAGTCCCTGAGCCGATAAATTTTATACTAGGATTTTTGTTCGTCTACTATTGTGCAAGCTCGGCATGTACCGAGAAGCCTACGGTAAACCGCAGATTTCCGCCCTGAAACCTCAAGGTTTCAGGACTGACACCCGGCACCGCATTCTCGGGGAACACCTCCAATAACTTTAATTCCCCAGCAATTACTTTTATATCCTTATTTTATTAATCACCTAGTTATTATAAAAAACACCGAACTGAATTTTTTACAGTCCGATGCTTTACTTACTAGTACCTGAAACTTCTACTTATCTATGTAGTCTGCACTTACTTAAACCAGCCTTGAAAGCGCTCCATCAGCATATAGTTAACCGGAACGAGTAATAAGGTTATAAAGGTCGCAAATATAATCCCAAAACCTAGGCTCACAGCCATAGGAATTAAAAACTGCGCTTGAGTCGCCTTTTCAAACAGCAATGGCATTAAGCCTATAAAGGTGGTTAAACTAGTGAGCATAACCGGTCGAAAACGCGCTACGCCAGCAGTTTTAACCGCTTCCATTAAATCGAGCCCTTCACTGCGCTTCTTATTAATAAAATCAACCAGTACTAACGAGTCATTCACAACCACACCAATTAACGCAAGCATGCCTAGTAAGCTCATTATGGTAAGCTCCATCCCCATTATCCAATGACCGATTACCGCGCCTATCATGCCAAAAGGAATAATACTCATCACCACCAGCGGTTGTAAGTATGATTTAAAGGGAATGGCGAGTAATCCATAAATGACAAAGAAGACAAAGATCATTCCCCACAGTAACGAACCAAACGATTCGCGCTGCTCTTTCGCTTCGCCTTCAAGGGAGTGGCTAACACCTGGGTACTGTTGAACTAACTCATCTAAATAAGCCTTTAAATCGGCTTGTAAAACGGTCATATTGGTATCGGTTTTTTCTACATCTGCCGATACATTAAGCGTACGGTAACGGTCGATACGGGTAATAGTTGATGGGCTTTGACCCGGTACTAAAGTGGCTACGTGCGATAACGGCACTCGCCCACCATTAGGCGTTTGTATTAATATATCTTTTAAATCAGCAACTGAGCGTCTTTCATCTATAGGTAAGCGCACCATAACGCGCACATCATCGCGCCCGCGTTGAATGCGTTGCACTTGTACACCAAAAAATGAGTTACGCACTTGCCTTGATACATCAACCCTATTTAGCCCAAGGGCTAATCCTTGCTCTGTTAACTCTATTTGCAGCTCTTCCTTACCGTCAGACATGCTATCGGCAATATCAAATACACTGGGGTACGTCGCTAAACGTTGTTTAATTTGCTCAGCAACAGTTTGCAGTGTGCTAATAGAATTACCCGATAATTGAACATCTATAGGGTTTGAGCTTCGGCCTATCTCAGCTCTGAATGTTAAGCTTTCAGCTCCTGGCACTATACCTATCAGTTGCCGCCACTCTTTTACCAATTCACGCGAGCCGATATCTGACTCTCGCTGTTCTGCTGGGGTGATTTCAAAGCGCACACTACCCGAGTTAGCAGCCCCTCCTCTTCCACCAGTGCTGGCTAAAATGTTAAGGATAATACTTTGTCCTGTTTCTTCATCTTGATACTTACGCTGAAGCTCTCTGGCTTTATCTGACATATCAATAATGTATTTATTGGTAACCTCAAACGGGGTGCCTGCAGGAAAAGTTAAATTAACGCGTACAGTTTCACTTGGGATCCGCGGGAAGAAAATAAACTTAGTCCAACCACTGGTGATCATAGTTAAAATAATTAAAAATACGCCCATAAATAAACTGACTGTAGCCAATTTATTACGTAGTGCTAACCCCAATACCGGTTGATAATATTTTAAAATGGCATGTTCAAAACCATCTGCAAAACGCTGTTGAAGTTGTTCCAATTTAGAGCCTTCGCCTTTTTGTTGACGCAGTTTGATATATTTTAAATGCGCAGGTAAGACAAATTTAGATTCAATCAATGAAAACAATAATACCGGAATAACCACCACCGGAATTTGCGCAAAAATAGCGCCTCGTGCGCCTTCTATAAAACCTAACGGTAAAAAAGCGGCCACGGTGGTTAACACGCCAAATGTAACTGGCGTGGCTACTTCTTGAGTTCCTTTTATAGCAGCCTCTTCGCCCGATTTGGCGGTTTTTAAATGGGTATACACGTTTTCACCGGTAACAATAGCATCGTCCACCACAATCCCTAGCACCAATATAAAACCAAATAAGCTGATCACATTTATGGTCACGCCAAAGGCGGCCATTGCCATAAACGCGCCCATAAATGAAACTGGAATACCAATAAATACCCAAAACGCGATGGCAGGTCTTAAAAATAATGTCAGTAACCCCAGTACCAAAATACCCCCCTGTAAAGCATTGCTAGTTAGGGTAGCAATACGGCTTTTTACTACCTCAGAGTCATCATCCCAATAGCTTAAATAAAACCCTTGCGGTAAATTAGCTTGCTCACTGGTAATATAGTTTTTAACTGCATCGGCCACTTCTATTGCACTTTGCGGACCAATGCGGTACACATCGATAAATGCGGCTTGTTTGCCATTAAAGCGGGTGCGCACGGGGGTTTCTTCAAAATCATCGTTAATGGTTGCAATATCACTTAAGCGAATAATAGTGCCATCGGCTTGATTTTTTATCACAATGCTTGCAAATTCATCTTTGCGGTAAGCTTGCCCTTTAGAGCGAATAAGTACATCGCCGCCCTCTGTTTTAAGGTTTCCTGCTGAAATATCAGAACTTGAATTGGCAATGGCACTGGATATTTGCGCCAAGGTTAAATCGTATTGGCGCAGCGTATCTTGGCTTACTTCGATTGCCAGCTCATAATTACGTACGCCACTAAGTTCAACTTGGGTAATCGCCGGAATACGCAGTAATTCATCACGGACTTGCTCTGCATATTCTAGGGTTTCTTTTTCGTTATAGTCACTTGAAACAGTGACTGCTATTACTTCACGCTTACGCTGGATTAACCCTATTACTGGTTTTTCTGCATCGGCTGGAAAGGTATTAATGGCATCGACACGGCTCTTTATATCCGCTAACAATTCACGCTCGTCATAGCCAGTATCAACCTCAACGCTCACTTGTGATGACCCCTCAGAAGAGCGGCTCGATATTTGTTTAATACCTTCGAGATCTTGTAATGCTTCTTCTATTCGTATGGTGACCCCTTTTTCAGCATCTTCTGGGGTTGAACCACGTAAACTTACACTAATATTTATACGATCAGAAACAAACGAGGGAAACACCTCTAGCGGTAACTTAGAAGACAGGCTGAATAGGCCGCCCAACACAATACTAATTAGCAATAAGTTGGCAGCCACATGGTTACGTGTAAACCAAGCGATCATGGCTGCTCTCCTGGTTTTTGTGCTTTAGGAGTCGCATCCATTATCTGCACTGGCGTACCTGAACTCACTTGCCCCAGTGGCGTCAGCACTAATTGACTACCCGCTTCAAGACCTTTACTTACAATGCCTTGCAGCGCATTTTGCCACGCTAAAGCAATATTTTTACGCTGTAGTGTGCCATTTTCAACCACATAAACATAACTGCCTTGATATATCGCACTATTGGGAATAACGAGTACCTGAGAGGCGACTTTGCCATTAATTTTAGCTTTAACGTATTGCCCTATTTTCACTGGGTATTGATTATCACTGGTTGATTTATAAGGGTCATTAATTTTAGCCACCACATACAATTGCTGAGCACTTTCATCTATTGCGCCCTCAGTACGAATAAGTTGGCCTTGCCATTGTTGCTCGCCAATTAAATCAGAAGTGAAGTTAACCGCTGAGCCACGCTGATTTTTAGCACCATCTCGATATTGCTCTGGTAAATTAATAAAAGGCAGATCTTTATTTTTGATTGGTAAGCGTATTTCAACACTGTCAGTGGCATAAATAGTCGCTAACTGCATGTTATTAGACACCACCTGACCTAGGTCGACACTGCGGTTTAATACTCGTCCAGCATAGGGCGCTTTAATTTTAGTGCGCTCAAGATTGAGTTGTGCTTTTTCTAGCTGTGCTTGAGCTGATAAAACCTGTGCTTGGGCTGCTGCTAGCTGTGGCTTTCTAAGTACTAAAATACTCGGTTCAGACTCATTGCCTAAACGTTGCCAATCAGTAAGCGCTTGTCGGCCTCGCGCTTGCTCTTCTAGTAAGTTTTGCTCGGCATTGAGCAAATTAGCTTGTGCTGATTTAACTTCCGCTTTTAAATCACGATCATCCAGTTGTAGTAACATGTCGCCTTTTTCAAAAAAACCACCTTCGCGGAACTGCTCATTTATATCAATAATCAGCCCAGAAACCTGAGCCACCAACATACTTTGAGTTCGTGGTTTAACCGTACCAAAACTATCAATTTCAACTGGGTAGTCAATTAACTGTAATGGCTTTACTGCAACATTAATTTTTGCTTTTGGCGGTGCTGAAAAACGTGATGCTTTAGGCGGGTTTCCCTTAATAAACATCACCAAAAAAATGGTCGCTATAATGATAGCAGCGGGAACAATTATTTTTTGTTTGTTGAGTTTCATAGTGCTTGCTCATCCTGTGCGGATCTTGATTTTGCAAAGTCGCCCCCAAGAGCAACATGTAATTTAATGCGATTTGTGAGTAATTGGTTTTTAATTTCAATCAGTGAACTTTGTGCATCAAACGAGCGTGCTTGTGCATCTAATACGGTGGTGTAGCTCACTAAACCACTTTGATATTGTTCAAACGATAATTGCTCTGCTGCTAAGGCATTTTCTTGTGCCTGCAAGGTGCTTTGGTAGCGTGCCTTTAAAGATTGTTGTTGGGTAATAGCATTTTCAACATCATCAAATGCATCATATAAAGATTGCAGATAGGCTTGCTCTTGCTTTTGCGTTTGTAAACTGGCTATTTCCTCGTTCGCAGCGAGTCGCCCAGCGTCAAAAATAGGCGCTGAAATGCTACCAATAAGTGACCACGCAAGACTTGAAGCAGAAAATAAGTCGCTTACCCTGTTAGTGCTATCGCTTAAACCAGCCGCTAAATTTAAACTCGGAAAACGCTGTTTATGCGCATACGCAAGCGAAGCGTCGCTGGCTAATAACTGATACCAACTAGCACGCAACGCAGGTTTGCGAGTAATAAGCTCCGACGGTAAACCAAGGGGAATGTCGTCATTAATTACAGGTAGGTCGTTATTCGCTGCTATCAATCCTTTTGGATACTCCCCCAATAAACGCTCAAGGCTACGTGCAGCTTGAGTCAAATTTGCTTTTTGGGTTGCTATACGGGAGCGTTCATTGTTTAACTCATTGCGAGCTAAATAAACATCTAACGCTTCATTTAAACCTTGGCGATAACCCGACTCAATAATCTCAAGGTTTTGCTGGGCGTTAGCTTCTCTGCGCTTAAACAAATCAAGTAATTGCTCTGCACTGATTAAGTTAAACCAATTTGTTATAACATCTGCAATAAGCTGTTGTTTAGTTTGCTCATAGCGAGCTTGCTGAGCAAGGTAGTTGAGGTTGTCTCTACGCTTTGCATCAGAGAGTTTACCCCATAAATCAATTTCATAGCCTAACTCTAACGATACAGAGCTTGAGTTATTATAACTAACCGAACGATTATCTTTGCTTCGCCCTACTCGCGTTGAAATATCTAAACTGGGCCATAAAGCGGCACCGGTGACAATTAATTGCTGTTTTTGTATTTCTACATCAAAACGGTTTTGCAATAGTTGCTGATTGTTTTTTAGCGCTTGAGTAACTAGCTGCTTTACTGTTGGTGAAGCAAGTTTATTAAACCATGTGTCGTTGACAGCAACTACTGATTCAACAGCTGTTTGTTGCCACTGTTCTGGGAGTGTATTCGGTGCTTGCTCACGTAGTTGCGGGTTTAAGTTACTCGCACAACCACTTAGCAGCATAATACTTATTGCCAATAAAGATGGCTTATATTGCCACATCATGTTTAAACCTGATTAATGCTATTTATGAATGTTATTCAAGCACTTTAGCAAACGTTGCTCAATTGACTTTACATAACATTACATACTTTGCGATGAAATTATAAGTGCCGTAGATACGCCAATCATTAACATATTGATCACAAACTAATAAACAATCTAATTTTTAGTCAAAAAAGCTGAATAAAGTTCTCAAAGCGGTACGAAAAGGACAGAGGGACTTACTGTTTATGACATACTGGAAAAATAGAGCAGGATAGAAAAAACTTAGAAAAAAAAGCCCCGCATATGCGAGGCTTTGTATAAATGGTACCGACTAACCGAGTCGACGAATAACTTGAACAGACTACTGATTACAGTTTCTTTTTCTAGTTACATTGTAAATGGTGCCGACTAACCGAGTCGAACGGTTGACCTACTGATTACAAGTCAGTTGCTCTACCAGCTGAGCTAAGTC
>NZ_JBEOOG010000115.1:0-6880 GCF_040308965.1 Pseudoalteromonas sp. MER144-MNA-CIBAN-0113 | reverse complement strand
TAGAGTGTCACCAACTTCCCGGAGGCATGGGCTTCAAGCTTTTGTTTAATTAAGGTATGTGGCACTGAGTAGTAGTGTTTTTCAACTTCGACATGATAATCAATATGCACGCTTACTTGTTTGACTAAGGTGTAACTGTAAGCCTGTGTGGGTAGTGGTTTGAGAGCAGGTTTATCAATGGATTCAAACTGACTGAGCCTTGAACCAGGGTGCTTCTTCATTTTCCGCTGGTTTAAGTCGACAAGCAGTTTTTGTATCTTTAGGTTTAATTGGCGCAAGCTAAAGAAGCTTTCATTGCGAAGCCGTGCCATTATCCAGCGTTCGACAATTTGCACACCCACTTCTGCTTTGGCTTTATCCTTGGGCTTATAAGGTCTAGCAGGCACAATGACCGTATTGTAGTGTGTCGCCAATTGTTGGTAGGTTGGATTTAAATCAGGCTCATATCGACAAGGTTTAGTTACCGCACTTTTTAAGTTGTCAGGGATTACCAGCTCTGGCACACCACCAAGAAACTCAAAACAACGAGCATGACTCATCACCCAATCTTCTAGCTTTTGGCTATACGTTGCCTCCGCATACGTATAATTAGATGCGCCCATAACTGCGACAAACACTTGAGCTGTACGGTATTCACCTGTACTAGCATCAACAATATTCATAGTTGGGCCGCAGTAATCAACAAACAGTTTTTCACCTGCTTTATGGTTTTGTCGCATGGACGGTTTTTGACATTTAAGCCATGCCTTGTACTGTCGGCAGAAGTGGGTGTAACTGTAAAATCCTTCCTCGTGTCGCTCTTTGTATTCTTGCCAAAGCAGCAATAGCGTCATGGTTTTGGGTCGCAGCTCCTGCTGAACTAACAACCAGTCAGGAATACTAAAGCCTTTTAGTCGGGGCTTTGTTTTGAAGAATGCTCGTTGCAGAGAATGATCATCCCATTTTTCATCAAGTGGCCAGCAAGTGATACCTAACTCTGCTGATTTACAGGCATATTTAGAAACAATTGAAGGTGAAATAGATAAGCTGTTTGCTATCTTTCGATGACTGAGTTTACAGTCGTATTTTAGTCTTAAAATCTCTTTAAGTTTACGCATTGAAATAGGTGCCGTTGGCATGGTTATTCTCATCATCAAAAATGAAAAGGATAACGGTTAAAAACACCTACTGGATAGACAAAAATGAGTATAAATTGAACGATACCATTCAAGCCGATCACTCAATACCATTTTGACCAAAAAGTGATCTGCATCGATGGTATTGAGTGATCGCGATGGATAGTATTAGGTGATCGGCTTAGATGGTATTAGGTGATCGCGATGCATGAGAATATGCACATGCGGTTCGTGGTGCCAGTTCGATCAGTGCATTCCGGGCCGAACCCAAAATACTTCGGCGTCGGTCGCGGTGTCACTTGGTACAACCTCATATCGAACCAGTTTTCAGGGCTGAACGACATCACGGTGCCGGGCACGCTGCGCGATAGCCTGGTCCTCCTGGCCGTCGTCCTGGAACAGCAGACCGACCTTCAGCCGACCCAGATCATGACCGACACAGGCGCCTACAGCGATGTGGTTTTCGGGCTCTTCCGTCTGCTTGGATACCGATTTAGTCCGCGCCTGGCTGACGTTGGCGGGACGCGTTTCTGGCGGATCGACTCGAAGGCCGACTACGGGCTGCTCAACTCTGTATCCGGACACAATATCAGCCTGCAAAAAATCGAGCCACATTGGGACGACATGCTGCGCCTAGCCGGCTCGCTCAAGCTTGGCCGGGTGCCCGCTGCCGGGATCATGCGCACGCTACAGGTGGGCGAACGCCCGACCAGACTAGCGCAGGCAATCGCCGAGTTCGGCCGCATCGACAAAACCTTGCATACGCTGACGTACATCGATGACGAAGCCAAGCGCCGGGGCACACTGACCCAGCTCAACCGAGGCGAGGGGCGGCATAGCGTCGCCCGCGCTGTCTTTCACGGAAAGCGCGGAGAACTGCGCCAGCACTACCGCGAAGGCCAGGAAGACCAGCTCGGCGCGCTCGGCCTGGTGCTCAACATGATCGTGCTGTGGAACACAAGCTATATGGAGGCTGCATTGAACCAACTGCGCGCGGATGGCTTCGAGGTCCGCGATGAGGATGTGGCTAGGCTGTCGCCGCTACTGCACGAGCACATCAACATGCTTGGCCGGTATTCGTTCTCAGTACCGGACGCGGTGGCCAAGGGCGAGTTGCGGCCATTGCGCAATCCCGCGAGCGACGAGTAGGTCGCGAACTGGCCTTAACCCGGTTTTCCGTTCCACTGCGCCTCAAACCCCGGATGCCGCAGCACAACAGGTGCAGCCCTGCGAAGGCCGCTATGAGCAGTCTGGAATCGCCAGTCTTTCTGTTTTTCATATATCGCTTCCCCACTTGCCGTATGCCCGCATTGCGCCTTAACCACAGGCGATCATTCTTAACGGGTAATGGCAGGGTGCTTCGAGGAATTGCATTTTTTCCGCCATCACAATCGCAGCCAAATGCCAACGATTCGCACGGTGATAATTGCGCAGAAACGCATCTCGAACATCGGCGCGGTGACTGAGAACGGCCCCATGGTTCCAGCGGTTCATGAAAGCCTCCACGCTAAATACATGACCAACCATGATCATGCGATCGTCGATCGCGTCCGTATCCAGACGGCCCAGCGACTCGGTACTTTTCGCGTCGTGCGCGGCGTTGTAGGGCGCAGGAAGTGCATAATTGCCCTGTTCGAGCAAGACCTTCAGTTCCGTCAGATTGGGCTCACAGACGTCATGCCGATAGGTTTCCATGGACTGGCGAAGCTTTGGGTTCTTCAAGGTCTGAATATAGAGATTGCACTGTCCCATGCAGACCCATTCCCGGAGATAGCCTTGGGAAACGGCGTAATACTCGCTAGCGTCCAGTGTTGTGCGGTTATTGCGGGTCGACTCGTAAAGTTTTAGCGGCTCGATCGGTTACATCGAATGTTGATTTTCAGCGGGAGCTGAAGGCGCTTTCTAAGCGGAAGCAGAACCCGCAGCATGGCTTTGATCTCGGGAAGCGAAAGTCGCCTTTGCCTGCGCTGCTCGCCGCGAGGCAGGATCGCGGGGCAGTCCTGCAACCGCAGTTCCCAAGGGATCAGGACGAACCGCTGCACCGGACGACCACCAAAGACCCGATCGACTCGGGAAACGCGCGCGGGATGGCGCAAGCCCGAGACGGGCAAGACCCCGCCCCCGCCGGTCGATGCTCACGCCGGCATAGTGGGCCAGACGAGATTCCGTGTGGGGACCATTTGACACCGGCTTTGTTTGCATTGCTGGGCCACCCGGGTAGATTTCGCAGAGTGCAATCCGCACCTAGGAAGCGAATACCTAGCTGTAGAATCGTTATCCAATCACGATTTTCTCGATGGAATCGTCTGCAGCAGATGTCGATTAAGCTCTTGGCCCAAGCGGAAGCCATCTTGGACGCTTACGATCTCCACTCCTTCATGCTTGGAGGCCCAATCTTTCGCCGTCACGGCCGATGCAAAGAAATGGACGTGGCAACAGAATGACCGACGAATGTCCGCTGTTTCCTGCGGCAGTACCAACGACACTGCGGCGTCGGTCGGTGCGATATCCCGGATTTCGTTCGGCGAAACCGTGAGGGAAACTGGCGCCCCGGTTGCAGCGCAATGCGACGTCACGCGCGCCGTCTGGCCGATGAGGGCCGGAAGCATCAGAGTGTCCAGTGCGCACCAAGCGTATAGACGGCGGCCGTCAATCTCAAAGATATGCGAAGTCTCGCGCAAGGTGAGGACATAACCAACAATATTCCCATCACTATCGTACTCGGTACTAGTCGTCCGTTCGAGTACCGCATTCACTTGCTGAGCAGGCCAGTCGAGAGACTTGGCAAGCGTCGTTCGTGAAACTGGACGCCCCTTGGCAAGCTCACGCAGCAGCACGACGAACAGTTCCCCGAAGCCTTGGGGCTGATTGGCTGGCGTCAGACTTTCTGCAATCTTGGTGATGTAGCGGGTATGTTTCATACTAATTTTCATACTAATTTCCTTTAAGAATGGTTAAGTTTGATTGTTACAAACGTGCGTGAATATAAACTCGGTACCACGGTACTGAGTCAAGTATCCCAGAGCATTAAAATAGAAAAAGGTCACTCTGGCAGTGAACTTTCAACCCAAATAATTGACTAAGAACCTACAAAGCTGTACCAATCTTACTGAAGGAAATAACGATGGAATTCTATTTATGATACAACGCAGTGAATCCAAAAAGTCACTTTTGGTAGCCAGTCTAACTGCAATAGGCGCTTCAGTTTGTTGTGTTGGCCCATTGGTTTTGCTGACGTTAGGTGTTGGTGGAAGCTGGGCGAGTACCTTGACTGCGTTTGAGCCCGTACGACCTATATTTATTTTGATAACGCTTGGTTTGTTAGTGTGGACGTTCAGAAAACTATATATCGCACCACGTCAATGTAATGAAGGTGAGCTATGTGCAATTCCGAGAGTACAGCGGAATCAACGTATTATTTTTTGGGTCGTGTCAGTACTAATTATGCTGTTGCTGACTTTCCCCTACTATGCAGAATTTATTATCACTTAACTTGGAGATTTTTATGATGAAGATAACGACTGATTTCGTACGGTACCTTAATATTTTTATATTTGCCGTTCTTCTTGGGACGTCTTTCAATGCCGCTCAGGCAGAGGAAAGTGTTAGTACGGACGTTAGAACTGCAACATTAGCGGTTGAAAATATGACCTGTGCCATGTGCCCAATTACAGTGAAAAAGTCATTAACCAATTTAGAGGGCGTAATAGATGCCGACGTGAATTTTGACCATAAAACGGCGAAGGTTGTCTATCATGAGAATAGTGTCAGTATTGAACAGCTAACCAAAGCGACAACAAATGTAGGCTACCCCTCGGTCGTATCAAAATAATAGGAGTTCCGTGAAAATAGGAAGGTTAAGAGAGGCATTGCTTTTTTCATGATCTCTATTAAAGCAACCTCGGCATTTTAGGTCGATGTGTACATTTGCATGACTTATGAATTTGAATTTCTTGCCACGTGAGTATGGGTAATAAAATTCTGCCGGCAGTAGCACCGTCCAAAGCAGAAGACTTCAAACGCATTACAAAGGCACTTGAAGTCTTTATTTGTAATAATATAATCTCAGCTAGAAGCAATTTGTTCCTCGTTCCCTTCACAGTACTAACTTGAACCCCAATCACCAAAACACTTGACAGCGTACATTAGTACGGCATTTAGACTTTCTCCATCAACTAACACTCGAGGAGTAAGTTATGTCCCAAAAAGAAACAAGTCTACCACTTATTGGCGGATTTATTGCTGCCGTAGGCGCAGGCATTTGCTGTGCAGGACCACTCATTTTACTCATGCTGGGTGTCAGTGGTTCCTGGATTGGCAGTCTAACGTTCTTTGAACCATACCGGCCCATCTTTATCCTGTTCGTTATATTATTACTTGGTTTTGCAGGATGGAAAGTCTATCGCCCTGTTGAGGATTGCAACCCAGGTGATGCATGTGCCGTGCCTCAAGTTCGCAAGCGTCGACAGTATATTTTTTGGTTAACCGTATTATTTGCCATAGTGTTAGTGACTAGTAACTATTGGGTTGTCTTGCTTGCCTAATAAAAATTGCACAGCAAGCAATGTACTTTGAGAGCCGAGAGAGATACTCGCGCAACTTCTCTTGCTGGCCACTTTTAAGAACGCACACGAGTAAGTAGTATGAAACACTGGTTTAAATCCATTGAAAACGATGTGGCTGGTACGAGCTATTCCTTAGACAAGGTGATAGCAGAGCTAAACTTTGATGCCGATGGGCTCATTCCTGTGATTGCTCAAGATGAGAAGTCAATGAAGGTACTTATGTTTGCCTGGATGAGCAAAGAGTCTTTAGATGAAACACTGAGAACAGGGAAAATGTGCTACTGGTCACGTTCAAGACAAGGCTTGTGGCGAAAAGGTAGCAGCTCTGGCCACTCGCAAACCGTGAAATCCATTGCAGCCGATTGCGATGGCGATGTTCTTCTCGCCGAAGTAAGCCAAGTTGGGTTTGCATGCCATACAAGGCGCCATAGCTGTTTCTATCTAAGGTTTTGGGAAGATAAGGTGACACTGATCGAGTAGTAAGCCCTACAGGGTTTAATTTAGTCACTTTTAATGTGGTGATAGCTCACATTGAGCATCATTGGAACAACCAATAATTTTCCTAACTAATCAGAAGCCCCAGAATTTAGTACTTTTCATTGAGGGAAAACAGATATCGGTCTAACTAACACCTGCCTAGTTTTCTCTTTCAAATACCGGTTAACAAGGACTAAGCTATATAGTGGGTGATGAGATGGACGCTCCCCTAAACGGCGTCAATGCGCCAAACTGGTTAACTCACACTCAGTTAAAAGGGAACGTCCGTCATGAAAATTAGCACATTATCAATTGATTTGGCAAAAAATGTATTCCAAGTCGCTGGCTTTAATTCTAACTATAAAAGAGAATGCAATAAACGTTTAAACAGAGCTAAACTCAACGCCTTCATGGCGAATACCCCTCCGTGCCGCGTGGTGATGGAAGCCTGTTATTCTTCCCACTACTGGGGAAGAGTATTTTCGTCTTACGGTCATACCGTTGACCTTATCCCTGCACAACACGTTACCCCCTTTGTTCGCGGTAATAAAAACGACAGTAACGATGCCCTTGCTATCTATGAAGCAAGCTTACGCCCTCATATTAAATTCGTTCCTATTAAAACCGAAGCTCAGCAAGAAATACTGTAAGCGTCTAGCGAACCACACCTAGCATCGATGTTCTGATTATCTAAAAATACCTGCTCAATGATAAATTCGGAGC
>NZ_JBEOOG010000114.1:0-6890 GCF_040308965.1 Pseudoalteromonas sp. MER144-MNA-CIBAN-0113 | reverse complement strand
TAATATCAATTCAGCAGACAGAAAAGTTGTGATCAAGAGACAGACCTACATCCATGTAGGCAACAAAGAGTAAATCGCACCTAGGCAGAACCCTTCGGGCAGCGCCTGTTTGGCATTGATGCAACGTTATCGCCTATTTATGGGGAATAACCACACCACATAGGCTCGGCCTTGTCTCAATACCAAACAGACTGCTGCAAATTCAACCTTGAAAGGTCAACAGACCATAATAATTTGAGAGACTCGGATGGCTTTTAAGCGCATAACCCTCGCCTTTGCAATTTTGCTTACAGGCTGTGAAGAATCTTTAACCGTTGAAGATATTTGTGTGCAATCACCCGCCATGTGCAATGATCTTAACCAAGATAGTCACTGTAAAGCGCAGCGAGAACGTACAATCTTTTATCGCTACCTCGAATCCTTACAACCAACCGATGAGAACAAATATCAACTACTCAAAGCGTTTGAGCATTACAACCAATGTATTGGCTTAGCCGCTAATATTCAGCATATAAAACTAAAAGGTAAAACTACCGCCCGTCGACGAGCCTACCTCACCAGTAATAGAGAAATGGCACGTATTTATCAGCAAACACAAGCAACCACTCACCCTGGCCTACTCTATTACCATTGGTCAAGAAACAATGATGAAACGGCACTCACCCGACTACTTGCTCTAGAAAATACCCCCGAGGTGAAAACAAGTGCTGAAATGCAATTTTATTTAGCGTCTTATTACATTAAAGTTGATGAGCAAAAAGCAATTGATTTTTTATACAACACATTGGCATTAAATCAAGCTAAGCAAATACCTGATCCAGAAATATACACCTCTTTAATTAGCCTTTTCTATAAGCACCACCAATATAAGCACGCGTACATTTTTGCCAAAATAGCAGAGCTCTCTGGTATAAAAAATATCGATATATTATTAATTGAGCAGCAATTAATAGCACAAGAAAAGAATTTAGACAGTTTAGATGCCCTCGCCGAGCAAACATTACACCAAATAAACCAAGGAAAATTTATTTCTCCCCGGAAATAATACAACAGATACAAAAAAGGCAGCTTGCGCTGCCTTTTTGTTTATTTTTTGCTTGTGCCTACTTCGACACGGGTCTTTAACTTTTGCCCCGGCCTAAAAGTAACTACGCGACGCGCTGAAATTGGAATATCTTCTCCCGTTTTCGGATTACGTCCCGGTCTTTCTTTCTTATCTCGAAGATCAAAGTTACCAAATCCAGAGAGCTTAATCTGCTCGCCTTTTTCAAGCGCTGAGCGGATTTCTTCAAAAAACGCTTCAACTAAATCTTTGGCATCTTTTTTATTGATCCCGAGCTTTTCAAATAGGTGTTCAGCTATGTCGGCTTTAGTAAGCGCCATATCTAGTCCCTCAACGATGCATTAAACTGTTCGGCCAGTGCGGCCACCACGTTATCAACTACCTGATTGATATCTTTCTCTTCGAGTGTTCTATCAACCGCCTGCAGTGTTAGAGCAATCGCCAAACTCTTATAATTTGGCTCAATACCTTTGCCCTTATACACATCGAATAAGTTTAGGTCAACCAATTGATTTCCGCCAACTTTTCCGATGACGTTTAAAATATCACCAATTTTAACGCTGTCTTGTACTAAAATCGCGATGTCGCGGCGATTTGATGGGAATTTAGACACCCCTACAGCTTGAGGTAAATTTCTTTTTTCTAATGCCGACATTTCAATTTCAAACACAAAAGTAGCATTGTTGATATCTAACGATTTTTGCGCTTGAGGATGTAATGCACCAAAGAAACCTACTTTTTTACCATCAACATAAATAACGGCAGACTGGCCAGGGTGAAGACCATCCGATTGCTCAGCTTTAATTTCAAAGCGGCTAACATCGTTGGTAATTGCAAGTAATGCTTCAACATCCCCTTTTAGGTCATAAAAATCAACGTTACGTTTTTCTTCAACCCAATGCTCACCATGAACCAAACCAGTAATAACGCCACCAATAACAGGCACTTGGTATACGCCATTTTCAGCATTTTCATCACTGATAAACTTAAGGCCGTGTTCAAATAAGCGAATACGTGGCTGCTGGCGGTTTTGGTTATACGCAACAGATGCCAATAAGCCAGGCATTAAGCTTACACGCATCGCTGACATTTCAATTGAAATTGGGTGAGGCAATACCAATGCGTTACACTCTGGATGTAAAATAGCTTGCGCTTTAGGATCAACAAAACTGTAAGTAATGGCTTCTTGATAGCCACGGGTTACTAGCGCATTACGAAAACGGCTCAGTGCAACAGTTGACTCATCATGTGTGGTCATTTTAAGTTTTGCAGTTGGTGCCACATTAGGAATACTGTTGTAACCGTATACACGTGCTACTTCTTCAATTAAATCTTCTTCAATACGAATATCAAAGCGGTAGCTTGGTACATCAGCGCTCCAGCTATCATTGTCAAATTTAACATCAAGACCTAAACGCGTAAGTATATCGGTTACTTTAGCATCGTCAATGTGATGACCAATAACACGGTCTAAACGTGAACGACGTAAACGCACTTCAGTTACTTTTGGTAGTTTATCTGCAGCAACAGCTTCAACGATTGGACCTGCGTTACCACCTACAATCTCCAGAAGTAACGCTGTAGCGCGCTCCATGGCATCGTGTTGTAGTGCAAAGTCGACGCCACGCTCATAGCGATGAGATGCATCAGTGTGCAAACCATAGCTGCGTGCTTGTCCTGCAATAGCCACAGGGTTAAAGAATGCGCTTTCTAACAGGATATCAGCTGTTTTGTCAGTAACGCCAGATTGCTCACCACCAAAAATACCAGCAATGGCTAGCGCTTTATGATGATCGGCAATCACTAATGTCGATTCATTTAATTTAGCCGTATTACCGTCTAATAAAACCAGCTCTTCACCTGGGGTTGCACTACGTACTTTAATTCCACCATCAATCGCATTTAAATCAAATGCATGCATTGGGTGGCCAAGCTCTAGTAATACAAAGTTAGTCACATCAACAACCGGATCAATTGAACGTACACCACTACGACGTAGCTTTTCAACCATCCATAATGGCGTCTCAGCGTCTAGGTTAATGCCCTTAATAACACGCCCTAAATAGCGAGGACAGGCATCATCGTTAACCAACTCAATAGATACTTTGTCTTCAATTGTCGGGGTTACCGCTGGAATGCTTAATGTATTTACATCAATACTGTTAAGTACGCCGACTTCGCGGGCAAGCCCTTTAATACCTAAACAGTCGCCACGGTTAGGTGTTAAATCTACGTCAATAATGTTGTCATCAAGCGCTAAATATTCGCGTAAATCGGCACCAATAGGCGCATCAAGTGGCAATTCCATAATGCCATCGCCTTCTTCACTAATACCTAGCTCATCAAACGCACATAACATGCCGTGTGAAGGCTGACCACGAAGTTTGGCTTTTTTAATTTTGAAATCGCCTGGTAACACTGCGCCAACAGTGGCAACTGCAACTTTAATACCTTGGCGGCAATTTGGTGCACCACAAACAATATCAAGCAGTTCATCACCACCAACATTAATTTTTGTTACACGTAGTTTATCTGCATCAGGGTGCTGGCCACACTCAACCACTTCACCTACCACAACGCCATTAAATTTGGCTGCTGCCGGCTCAACGCCATCTACTTCTAAACCAGCCATTGAAAGCTGTTCCGAAAGAGCTTGCGTATCAATTGCAGGATTTACCCACTCTCTTAACCACTTTTCACTAAATTTCATTTTATCTCTTCACTCTTAACGGAACTGGTTTAGGAATTTTAAGTCATTTTCGAAAAACGCACGTAAATCGTTTACGCCGTAACGCAACATGGTTAAGCGCTCAACACCCATACCAAAAGCGAAACCTGTGTATTTTTCAGGATCGATGCCTACAGACTTAAGTACGTTAGGATGAACCATGCCGCAGCCTAATACTTCTAACCATTTACCGTCTTTACCCATCACGTCCACTTCTGCTGAAGGCTCTGTAAACGGGAAGAATGAAGGACGAAAACGAATTTCCATGTCTTCTTCAAAAAAGTTACGTAAAAAGTCATGTAAAATACCTTTAAGCTCAGTGAAGCTTACATCAGTATCAACCATCAACCCTTCCACCTGATGGAACATAGGCGTGTGTGTTTGGTCGTAATCGTTACGGTATACACGCCCTGGCGAAATAATACGCAGTGGCGGTTGCTCAGTTTCCATAGTACGAATTTGTACACCACTGGTTTGAGTACGTAAAACCAACTTAGGATTAAAGTAAAAGGTATCGTGATCGGCGCGAGCTGGGTGATGCTCTGGAATATTTAACGCATCAAAGTTATGAAAATCATCTTCAACTTCAGGGCCTGATTTAACAGCAAACCCAAGTTCACCAAAGAAGCTTTCAATACGCTCAATGGTGCGAGTTACTGGGTGCAAACCACCCGATGGCATAACACGCCCAGGTAAAGTTACATCGATTGTTTCTGCCGCTAGTTTTTCTTCTAATGCTTTACTTGCTAACAATTCACGCTTGTCATTAATCGCAACTTGCACGTCTTGCTTAGCTTGGTTAATTACTTGGCCTGCTTCTTTACGTTCTTCAGGGGCAATTTTACCTAACGTTTTAAGTAAGCTGGTAATTTCGCCTTTTTTACCAAGATAGTTAACCCTGATCTCTTCTAGCTGCGCGATTTCACTGGCACTGGCTACCGCCTCAAGTGCTTGCGCTAATATGTTTTCTAAGTTCATTCGATACCTGATCTTTCACAGAAGGTGATTACAATTTAGTTAGCTAATGATAACTGAAAGCAGGGTCTAGATTCTAGACCTACTACAGCTTTAGCGTTGATTTTATAAAAGGAATAGTCAATTTTCGTTGTGCAGCCATGGATGCGTGATCTAATTTGTCTAATACATCCAATAAAGCACGCATATCACGACTCAAACGCGTTAATAAAAATCGCGCACATTCATCGCTCAGTTCAAGCCCACGCATATTTGCACGCTTAACCAGCGCCTGTGCTTTATCATCGTCACTCATAGAACGAATTTGAAACGTAGTGCCCCACTTTAAACGGGATTCTAAGTCGGGCAAGCTAATATTAAGCATGTTAGGCAGTAAATCGGCAGTCACTACCAGCATTTTATTGGGCTCATTAAAGCGATTAAAAAAGTTAAATAACGCTTTTTCCCATGCATCATTGCCTGCTACCAAGTGCACATCATCAATACACAATACATCCAATGCTTCAAGCCCATCTAAAACCATTGGTCCAAAATGAATAACCTCGCGCATGGAAAGCAGCATATTAGATAAGCCACGCTCTTGTGCCTGAATACAAGTGGCATATAGTAAGTGAGATTTACCAGAATCTCCTAAGCCACACAAATAGGTATACTGAAAAGAGTGAGCAAGCTTAGAAAAGCTATCTTTGAGATGATTTACCTCAAGTGAGTCTTCACCGCCAAAGTAGGATGCAAATGTTTCATCGTCCGGTAAAGTAACCGGCAATGCCATTTGTATTGGCTCTTGAGTTAGCATTAATTTACAACCCATTGATACTCTAGGCTTTGCTCATCAACTATGTGATAAAAAGCACGAGGATCAACATAGTCTTTAAAGGCGTTATCCAGGCCAAGGGCTTTTTTAAGGTCACTCACAGTCCCCGTATGATGAAGCTCAAACTCAACCGAATCGGGTGTTTTGCGTAAAATAACAGCTTGAGTTACTACGCTTAGATTCATTAAACGGCGCTTAGCCAATTCAATATCAACAAAGCTCTCAGTCCCTTTTAAAGTTAAATTGGCAGTACGCTGCTCATAATAAGCATTAGGATCAATCGCATATTCACCAGCTAAACCTTGTGCTAAATCATCAATCATTTGCGCAACAATTTGCTGTCTATAGCCAGTGATACGGTTAGATTCAAACATTTCATCATTGGTAAAGCGCCAATCTAGTACCCAATTATCAGAGTTAAACGCTTGATACATTCTAGCAGTAATACTTCGCTCAGCACTGTAGCGTTTAGATGCCTCTTCTACAGGCCCAGAAAAATTTCCCCAAACTTCAGGGACACCAACAAGCCGTCTGTCTTGTAAATCGAGTAAAGGCACAACAACCGGTAAACCGCGGCGGCTTGCTTTGTCGTAAATCAGTTGCTCTAACTGAGGATAACTCTCTTGAGTAACCAGCTCTCGCTGCCTGTTATCTTCAATGCCTAACCAGATGGCAACCAGTGGGCGTTGAGCTCCCCACAACGGCAAATTAAGATCTTTTATTAGTGCATTGATCTTTCGCGCTTCAAATTTAACTAGTAACTTAAGCGTTCCAGGAATACGCTCATCGTATTCAAATTTAAGCATATAATCAGATATATCTTTGGTGCGTTGCTGTGCTATCTGATTTTCATCTGCACTTTTATCACCACTCACTTTTACTAGTACGTTAAGAAGCGCTTTGCGACTAGCGTCTAAACGCGCATCACGAGATTTATCTTCTACAACCAAAATATCTTGATATAGATCAGTTACTTCAACTGCAGATACAGAAACACAAAAGAAAATGGATAAGGCGCTAATTAATAATCTATACACAGGCAAATCATTCTTGGTTTTAAACTGTTTTGATCCTAAATCAAAGCCACTAACAAAGCAAAATTATATTTTTCTCAGTCACTAACGCCATTAAGCTCGCTTTAATGATCATAAAAAACCTCAAAGTAAATACCGACTAATTGGAGTCGCTGCGCTACTTCGTTGCGATGACGCAGTAGAATATTGCGGCAAAACAGCGTATCCGTCCGGTGATCACCGCCTAGCCTTTAAAATTCCACGGTAATAGACTATCGATATCAGGTGTTGATTGGC
>NZ_JBEOOG010000113.1:0-7301 GCF_040308965.1 Pseudoalteromonas sp. MER144-MNA-CIBAN-0113 | reverse complement strand
GTGACCAAGGTGATTATTATGCCTTGATCTGATCACTACATATTCTATAAGTTCAATTTATAATGATCTTGCCGTGGCTCATCGCTATCTTCAGGCAATAATAAGGATTGAACCTTTGTACATATATTCTCATTGTCTAATCGAAAATGACGTATTTGTGTTGGTTCTATACGCCCAACCAATGAAGCGGAGTGTGTAGAAATAACTGATTGACAGAGTTCAGTCGCGCCATAATTTTTTACTAGCTTTATTATTCGACCTAAATAGTGTGGTGATAAATGGTTCTCAGGCTCCTCAAGCACAATCAAGCTAAAAATAGGTAGCTTCATCTTATCAGCATCAAAATTTGATGGTTGATTACTAACAACAGCTTGTCGTGTCGCTTTATCTATATCAAATAATGCTTTGGTTAGAGCAAAGTAAACTAGAGATTTTTGGCCATCACTCAGTCGACTAGTATCAACCTTGTTTCCAGTTGCATCTGGCATAAACTGAAGCTGTATAAGTCTCAATATTTCATCCACATCACCGACAGGAAAATTAAGCCCAGCTTGATTGAGATGACGCCCCTTGTATATCTCCTGCCAATTGTGATTAATGGCTTGTGTAATCTGGGTTAAAGCTAGGTTGTCTGATGCTAATTGGTTCAGTTGCTGAGCTTGTGCTTCAAAAGACTCTTGCTCCCCCTCTGACCATTTAATCGCCTTGAGCAAACGGCCCAATATGGCTTTTGATGAGTATTTTAACTGAACTAATGGATCTCTATTGGCAGGTACATAGTTGACTTGAATCGCATTCCTTTGGGTTGCAGATAAACGATGTTTGTTATCGTCTTCAGGTTCTTCCATATCGCCATCGATTACCCAAATATTTTCGTCTACATCCCCTAGAGGGTTGTAATCAAAGCTTATGCTTGCTTCTAAGCGAACCCTAAATATGATTTCACCTGTTGAACTAGATGCTGTAAGTCCATTAATTAAAGGTGGAATCGATGGATTTCCGTTTGCATTTGCAAGACTGAACCATGCCTCTATTGTTAAATTTCTTGGTGTTACAGGATCCACATCGTCAGGTAAGTGAAAATCAGAAGGTATAATACCACGTAAAGAATGGTCGATTGAAAACAACTTATTTAGAGCTTCTAACGTGGCACTTTTTCCTGTTCCGTTATGACCAATAAAAACTGTTAGCTGAGGATCAAACTCTATCGTTTGAGGATGGCTTATAGATATGCTTTTGTAGCCAGATACCACTAGTTTCTTTAATAACATGCTTACCACTTTTTTTGTAGAGGATTCTGTTCAAGTCGCTTAAATAATCAAGAAATCTAACTATACCTTAAGTAATCAATTGATAAGTAAACTCTAGCATATTAAGCGGTGAGAATTTTTTAGAAATATCATGTTTTGGATAAGAAATTTTAATCGTTGAGAAAGGCCTATCTAAAACGTTTTGGGGCAAAGGTGTGAACTGTTCTATAATTGTTCTAATTGCAAAACTCTTCAATTTGGTTTGTTACTAGATTTAAAAATACTTTTCTATGCTCGATTTTAGTAAGTAGCAGCTTTTGGATGTCTTCAGGAACTTTTCTTTCTCCTGCATCTATTGCCATTAGTAATGGCTTGATATCAACTACAAGAAGACCTGCCGCCCTTGCTGCTCGAATGAACTTTAATCTCTTTAATGCACATAAGCCGTAAAGTGAATGGCCTGACTTAGTTTTTTCTTCGCAGTGTACTAAGTTCTCAAGAACATAATTTCTTACCGTATGGACAGATGTTTGTGCAGCTAGTGCCAGTTGAGAAATACTCAAAGGAAAATCCAACGCATCATCATCACTACTAATGAACTTATTGATGTCAGGTATCTCTGTCAAAAAACTGACTTCACCAACAGGAATGTTTTCAACCTTAGATTTAATCATGATTTAGCATGCTTCCAATTTGTGTTGTTAATGGAATGCCTTAAGATATCTTGATTACATTCAATCAATTGGCACTCCATTAACATTTCTGTAAGTACATTACCGTTAAATGATTACCCTGCGCAGCAAGATAGCTCTTTAACGTCTTTGCTAAAGGTTTGAGCGCATAACTTCAATCCTTCAACCATCGTCAAATACGGAAATAGTTGACCTGCCAATTCTTCGACTGTCATTTTATTATGAATAGCAAGAGCCGCACTTTGAATCAGTTCTCCACCTTCATGTGCTAGAATCTGAGCGCCTAATATTTTCCCAGTAGATTTGTCAGCAACCAATTTGATAAAACCATCCGTTTCAAAATTGGCTAATGCTCTTGGGACATTTTCCATGTCCAAAACACGACTTATCACTTCAAATCCACCTGTTATGGCCTGCTCCTCGGTTAATCCAACAGTAGCCACTTGTGGGTCAGTGAATATAACAGCAGGCATGGTAGATAGGTCGAGTTGAGCATTTCCACCTGTCATATTAATTCCAGCTCTACTTCCGGCAGCAGCAGCAACATAGACAAACTGTGGCATATTAGAGCAGTCTCCAGCAGCATAAATGTTAGCTGTTGACGTTTCCATCATACTATTAACAACAATGGCACCACTTTTATCTGTTTCAACACCAACATTTTCTAAACCAAGCTTGTCAGTATTTGCATGACGGCCAGTAGAAATAAGCAGTTTTTCAGCGGTTAATGTGCCTTCGTTAGTTTCTAATGAAAACCCATTATTACTGTAAGAAACATGATTTGCTTGGGTATTGTTAAGTACACGAATGCCTTCTTTTTCAAAGCATTCAGTCAGCTTTTCACCTAATAACGGATCTTCTGCGTATAAAAGCGTATGTCGCGCTAATACTGTTACACTACTACCCAAACGGGCATAAGCTTGCGCAATTTCCAGTGCGATAACAGAAGAGCCGATGACAACCAGACTACTTGGTAACACGTCAGAAAATAAAGCTTCGGTTGATGTCCAATAAGGTGTATCAACTAACCCATCAATTGGTGGAATGCTTGGTGTAGAGCCTGTAGCAATTAAAATGCGATCTGCAACTAACTCTTCTTCACTACCATCAGCCATTTGAACTAGCAAGGTATTTTCATTTTTAAAACGCGCATAACCTTTAAGTAAAGATAGCGCGGGGTTATTCTCTAAAATACTTTGATATTTAGCACCACGTAATTCTTCAACGCGAGCAGTTTGCTGATGTGCTAATAAGGAGCGGCTAAGTTGTGGTTGAATATTCTCTAAACCATCAAACGGGTTAGTACGCTGCTGGTGCGCTAATTGTGCAGCACGGATCAATATTTTTGAAGGCACACAACCTACATTGACACAGCAACCTCCGATAACATCAGCTCCCTCAATGATAGTAACTCTTGCTCCGCCTTCTGCGGCTTTAATAGCACTGGCAAAAGCTCCTGAGCCACTACCAATAATGGCGACATGTAACTGTTCTGGCTGAGAGTTATCTGACGAGCAACAACTATTCGTTGACATATTTTATTCCTCTTTAAACGTTAAGCGGTACAAGTTTCATCGTCACAGCGCTTATTCGCTGGAGAAACCATGTCCCAAATTGATACGGCAACCATCAGTCCTAACCCAGTATAGGTAGCGTATGAACTCCAGCCATATTGAAACCAAGGGTATAAGGATAATAAGACTAAAACAGGTCCAGTTATGCCTATGAGAGTGCGTTGCCATTGGCGGTGACTAAACCAACCTAAGATATTCATTGCCAGCGCTAATACTGCAAACAGTGGTAACAACGTATTGATAAATACCCCTTCCCACTGACTAAGAAATCCCATCCCAATTGCCGCACCAAGACTAGCTATCGCGGGAAAACACATGGCGCATCCCATTGCCGAAACAAGTGCACCTATAGAGCCTGCTTTATCTCCGATACGCGTAACTAGTTCTAAGGGGCTAAACATTACTTATTTTCACTTTTTAAATTTGAAGGGTAGCCAGCGTTGGTAGTCGCTGCAATTAATGCATTGATGCTGGTTTTAGTGTCATCAAAAGAAACAACAGCTAGCTTAGGCTTGTAGGTAACTTTCGCATTTTCAACGCCATCAACATTTTCTAATGACTTTTTAACTGTGATTGGACATGTCGCACAGTTCATCGTTGGCACTTCCAGTGTAACTGTTTTTACTTCAGCAAAAGCACCAAAACTAGAAAGTGAAAGCAGTGCGGTTAATAATAATTTTTTCATAATTAGCTCCAAATTTTAAAATGTTATAAATTTCTTGATCTGTATATTAAGCAAACAAAAGTATCCAATAATTACTGGTCACTAAAATTGTCGCAACTATAGCGCTCAGCCAGAAAATGACTTTTCGTTGTTGCTGTTTCTTAGGAATTGCACAGGCCGTTCCCGGCTCACACTCTTCTACAGGACGGTAAATTTTCCAACCTGAGTAACCAAACAACAACACTACAAATGCGATAAATAATGGCCTATAGGGTTCAAATGCAGTTACATTACCAATCCATGAGCCACTTACCCCAAGTAATAACAGGAGCAAAGGACCTACACAGCATACGCCTGCGCCTAATGCTGCTATGATGCCTCCTATCATTGGAAGGTTTGATTTTTTTTGATTCATATAGATACCTCATTAAGTGATAATGCAAGTGTATTGCATGTACCTAAGTACGGAGTCAAGGGTGATTTATAAAAAATTTATCTTTGATAATCTGCTACGACAGATACGGGGAATAAGCTAACTTGAATTAAGGCGCAGAAGTAAAATTGGATATGCTGTTTTAGTGGGAAATGGTAGTTAAGTGAATCATTTACTTCGGTTGCAACGAATCAATTATTGGGCAGTGGCTATCGTCATCATTATTTTGGCATTGTCCTAAATGTTCTTCCAAAGCGTGTTCTAACAACAACAAGTCAGCCATCTTTTTTTGTACTGCGATCAGTTTTTTATTAGCTAATTCTTGTACTTTACTACATGGACTATCGTTTAACGCAAGTAACCCTTCAATCTCATTTAGCGTAAAACCTAATTCTTGAGAACGCTTGATAAAATGTATTCTATTTACCGTTTCTTTCGGGTAATGTCTATAGCCCTGCATAGGCTTTGGTGGTTGTTTAATTAAGCCTTTGCGTTCATAAAAGCGAATTGTTTCGACATTTACACTCAGTTCTTTAGCCAACATACTTATGGTTCGTTTAGACACGTTATCAATTACCTTACTGACTTTTTGTTTACTTACTTTATATCTAATTAAAGTGACCATCAATGAATACCAGTTTAAACATCGCTAATTGATTTTGTTTTTTCTTCTATTAAATAAGTAAAGTTACCGTTGTTACAACAATATTAAACCACAACAATGTATGGTTTATCCTTTTTCATTATCAAAGTCCAAATTAGTGTTATTACATGCAGTTCTACATGAGTACACCCTAAAGATACTGTTAATATATCACAGGCAATTACGTAATGACACCACTTAAATAAACCTATATGATATGACACCATCTAAATAGACCTAATTAGGCAAAAATGTTCATAAGAGCATATTTACGAGCATCAACTTCTGAGCAAGATGCAAATAGAGCAAAAAGCTCATTAAAAAAATTCGTTTCTGGCTTCAGCAAACGAATTGCTTCTTTTTATATAGAAAATAAATCTGGTAATTCTTTAGATAGACCAGAGCTAATTCGTTTATTGGATGAATCAGAGTCCGGTGATGTTTTGTTAGTTGAATCAATCGATCGTTTAACAAGGCTAAGCCCTGATGATTGGAAAACTCTTGTAGCCTCAATAAATGAAAAAGGAATTAGTGTTGTTAGTTTAGATCTACCAACCAGTCATTTAACATTTGGCAGTTTTCCAAGTGATGATTTTATGAGATCAATACTTAGTGCTATTAATAATATGCTGTTAGAAATATTAGCGGCCAGTGCATATAAAGAATATCGAGAACGTGAACGTAAGCAAAAAGAAGGTATTGTAAAAGCACAGCAAAAGGGACTTTATCACGGTCGTCAGCCTGATTTAGAGGCTCATGATAGGATTGCCTCGTTTACTGAAGCTGGATTTAGTATTAATAAAACGGCTGAAGCAGTTGGAGTTAGTCGAAGTACGGTAATTAGAGTTAGAAAAAAGCTTAAAAATTTAGACTAAGGTTAATTTCGAGGGGATGGGCGCAAAACCCCTGTTAGGGCGCAAGAAAATAAAAAAGTTCTTAAATATGCATCAGACAGTAGTCTGTCAGGGCCCTTTCTATATCTTGTTTTTGTGATAAAAATACATCAGCCACTACTTTACTTTCATCTTTTATGACGCGGTATAGTATTCGAATGCCGCCTTTGTTGTACTCTCTCCATGTTTTAATTCCAAGCTCTTGCATTAGAGGCGGTGATATTTGGCAAGATTCCGGTGCTCGTTTTATTCTTTCCTCAAAGTCATCTATTATTTTCTCTATTTTACTAATAACTTCTATTTCAGTTGAGTAGTATGATAGATGATTGATTAGGTTTTCCGTTGTCTTATAAAATGATTCGGTGTATTCAATCTCAAATTTTTGCGTCATTATTTATTTTCTCCGCTTCAAGTTTACGATTGGCTAATCGTTTCTTGAATGAAGCACTAGACATAACTCTGTTGTTTTTTGAATCTTCTACAGAGAATGATAAAAGCTTCAATAAAGCGACCGCTTCATCTCTTCTTTTCTTCTCTGCAAATGACTCAATAACAAACGATGGGATTCCGTTCTGAGTTATAATCATAGGCTCATCAAGTGTTAAAGTAGCCGCATTTTTCTTTAGGTAGCTGATAGTCTCAACTCTCATGGTATTCACCTCTTTATTTGTTCCAAATTAAGCACGAAGTATTCAACTGCTTACTTAAATTATAGCATGAGAATAATAAAAGACTAAATTTAGTCTTTATTTAGGCTTCCCCACAAGGTGTATATCTTTATTTTAAGGTTTATCCACGAGTACCTTAGGGTAAGTCTTTTTGTGTGTAGATTTTTTTAGTTGATATACTCCTCCTAAAGAAGAATAAATAAGGATTCTATTCGTGACGTTTTTAATTGGTTTTGGAATATTGTTAGTTTTAGTCATTCTACTTTTTATTGTGGAAAGCACAGCGCCTACTGTTCACGTAGAAGCCCCGCAGATAGTCGGTTTATTTCATCTAATCATTTTTATCTGTGCGGGTATGTTCGGTTGGGGGGCACAAGAGTATGTGACAGAAGAGTGGTTTGGTTTATCGTAAACGTCCGGTGATCATCACCTAGATATTGATATTCCAAGGCAATAATTGTTCTATGTCTGGCTCAGGCTGACA
>NZ_JBEOOG010000112.1:0-7346 GCF_040308965.1 Pseudoalteromonas sp. MER144-MNA-CIBAN-0113 | reverse complement strand
ATTATTCATGGACGCTCCTAACATGATTTGATTTACTTAGTATAGCAAACCAACACAGAAATGGATCAGCGCCATAAATAAACAGTAATGAGGTGCGTATGTTTGTTATTCCAATTTTTATAGAGGCCGGTATTACAGGATTTGAGTCTCCCGCAGCAGAGTACACAGAGCTTGGGATTTCGCTCGATGAACTCATAATAAGGCATCCTAATGCGACATTTATTGGTTTAGCATCGGGTGAATCAATGCAAGATGTAGGGATTTTCGATGGTGACTTACTCGTTGTAGATAGAGCTGAAAATGTGAGTACTGGCGATGTGATTGTTGCGAGTTATAATGGGACTTTTGTATGTAAAATAATAGATAAAACAAACCGTTTACTCATTTCTGCTTCTAAAAACTATCAGTCTGTTTATATTTCTGAAAGTGATGACTTTAAATTAGAAGGTGTTGTTACTTCGAGCATTCGACTTCATAAGAATAAAGCCGAGCTGAGTCGATGTTTGCCCTCGTAGATGCTGTTGCTTTTTATGCGAGTGCAGAAAAGGTCTTTGACCCCTCTATTCGCTTTAAACCAGTTGTGGTTCTAACAAATAACGATGGGTGTATTTGCGCCATATGCCCTATTGCCAGAAAGCTGAACATTCCTAAATTCCAGCCTTACTTCAAAGTTAAAAACTACCTAGAGCAACATAATGTGGTTGTTCGCTCATCAAACTATGAGCTGTATGCTGATTTGAGCGAGCGAATGATGACGGTGATAAACCGCTTTTGTGATGACCACTATGTATATAGTATCGATGAGTCTTTCCTTCGTTTTACTGGCTTCAGTAAAATCATTGATGATTGGGCCGACTATGGGCAAACAATACGCCGTGCCGTTTGGCGTGAAACCGGCCTACCCGTTGGTGTTGGGTTTGGTACGACGCCTACGCTAGCTAAAGCCGCCAACCATGCAGCTAAAAAGCTGTCCGGCTATAACGGTGTTGCAGTTATTAACGATGAGCATTCTCGCCAAGCAATATTGACGCGAATGGATGTCACTGATGTATGGGGCATAGGCTCCCGTCTAGGAAAAAAACTTAAGTTTATGGGGATTAACACGGCATGGGAGCTCGCTTGTCAAAACCCTAAAGCCATGAGAAGAATGTTCAGTGTTGTCGTTGAGCGAACAGTCAGCGAATTAAACGGTATTGCGTGTTTAAGTTGGGATGAAGTAAAGCAGAATAAAAAAGAGATATACTCTACAAGAAGCTTTGGTGAAAGAGTCTGTGATATAACAACATTAAAATCAGCTCTCGTTACGCATGCTGCCATTGTTGGCCGCAAACTGAGGAAACAGCAGTCTTTAGCAAAACGTATCGTTATATTTGCTGCCAGTTCACCTCACGAAGAATTTTATTATAAAAAATCACTTCTATATGAGTTTCCCATACCGACATCGGATACCAGTGTTATGGCTAAAGCCGTCTCTGACGTCATAAATGATATTTTTAAAGTAAATACGCGCTTTTATCGCTGCGGTATTGGTGCAATAGAATTAGAGAGTGAGTTATTCCAACAGGCTGACATGTTTTCTGTCAGTGAAGATAAACCAAGGATGATGGAGTGCTTAGATGCTATAAATAAACGTTATGGCGTGGGCACTTTATCAATCGGCAGTGAAAAGCTTATACAAACATGGAATATGAAGCGTGCTTTCTTATCACCTCACTACACAACACGTTGGTCAGACATCCCTATTATAAAGTGCAATTAAATCGGTTATTGTATATTTATCAACCCTAGTTTTAGACAGTGACGTTATTGGTTAAAAAAATCAGGTATAAGGAATTTAAATGAAAGCGCTAATATTAATACTAACTTTGATGGCCTCCAGTAGTGCCTCAGCTCACAGTGGTCGAACGAATTCAGAGGGTTGTCATAACGATAAAAAGCGAAACGAGTATCACTGCCATAGCGGTAAAAGTACGCCAAATATAATTAAACCAGTGCCAAAAGGCTTTGGGGTTGGCTCGCTTACTTATAATAGAAAAGATTGGCCACACTGGGTTGATGCCGATAATGACTGCCAGGATGCAAGGGCTGAAATACTCATTAGAGATTCAAAGTCACCAGTTAAATTTAAACGAAATAAGCCCTGCAACGTTTCTTGGGGTGAATGGATAGACCCATATACTGCTCAAACATTTTATAAAGCCTCAGATATCGACATAGACCACATTGTCCCCTTAGCTCATGCTCATGAGATGGGTGGAAAATACTGGACTCGAGAGCAAAGAAGATCGTTTGCCAACGACTTTGAAAACCTCTTAGCTGTGGAAGACAACGCCAACCAATCTAAAGGCGCTCAGCCACCCCATGAGTGGATGCCCCGAAATAAGCACTTTCATTGTAAGTACGTAAAAAAATGGAGATACATAAAAATTAAATATGGGCTCCAAGAAAACCTTATAGAAAAAACATTTATAAACAATTTAATTAGTTCAAATGGTTGCAACTAGCTGTAGATGAGCAACAAGGAGACGCCTCTAATTTGGACCCCAAATTAACCAAGCCACTACAATACTGTTATTTGGCTGGAATATGGAAAATAATAGCCTAAGTATTTACTAGTAAAAGTCGAGAAACTGTTTACTGTATTGGTCAATAAGATTTTAAGTTTCAAGGAAGCTTTTGTGAGAGATAAAGAGAAAATTGCGATATTTATTGATGCAGATAACGCACCTGCTCAAAAGATAAATAAAGTGTTATCCGAGTTGGCGCGATATGGTGTAGTCAACATCCGTAAAGCATATGGAAATTGGAAAAATCAAAACCTGAAACCGTGGGAAGATGTGCTTCATGAATTTGCAATACAGCCGATGCAACAGTTCGATCTTACCAAGGGCAAGAATGCCACGGATATGGCATTGGTAATTGATGTTATGGATGTGCTGTATACTAAAGACATTGATGTTATTTGCCTAGTGTCGTCCGATTGTGATTTTACTCCCTTGGTAACTCGTTCTTTGGCTGATGGTAAATTTGTAATTGGATTTGGTGAACGTAAAGCACCACTCGCTTTCGTTAATAGTTGTTCACTATTCCTCTATCTTGACGAAGATAGCGAAAAAGAGCCCCCTATACAAAAACAAAAAAAGAACATAAAAAGTGACACCAAGTTAATTAATTTGCTTAGGCAAGCAATTGAGGCTGTCGAAGAAGACGATGGCTGGGCCATGTTAGGACCAATCGGTACACATATCTCAAATCACGCATCCTTTGACCAGCGTAATTATGGCTTTAAGAAGTTGAGTGATTTATTTCAAGCTATAGACTTGTTTGAAATGAAAAAAACAAACCCCTCTGTTTTATGGATTAGGGATAAAAAGAAAGCAAAACAACTTAACAAATCAAGGTAAGGCGCTTTATTAATATCCGCTTCTAGCACGTAGCCGGACTTCGGCAAAGAGCGAGGAGCAGTCACTCATAAATTTCCATGTATGAAGTCAATATTTGATCCCTTTGTTTTTCATTGAATAGAAGTAACTTATTGAATCAAAATAATAAATAAGCTATGGTTGAACCATTAATAAGAATAAACTAAAAAACGAGTTCTTCTTCCAGCTCGTTAGCCATATAAAGGATTATGCATTCATGCAGGGCTCAAAAGAAGTACTAGATTTACTTATCAAATTAAAAGATACACGCCTTAATTTCGCTATTTTCTTAATATCTAATTTGCTACTCGTGCTTTTAAAGCAGGAATTAATTACATTAAACTCTGTATATGAGACTGTACTTCAAGGTTTAGTTTTCGTTACAAGTATTCGGTTAGTTTATGCAGCTATCGGAGCTACTTTAGATTTTTTCAATAATAAGAAAATTTTAAAAAATAAAGAAGCTGAAGCAGCTTTAAAACTAGAACAAGAAAAAGTAGCTGAAAATCTAAGCAAAGAAAAAATGCTATCTGATTTTAGGCAGTTAGATGTTTTCCAACTTTATATAATCCAAGAGCTGAAAAGGCAAAACCATATAAGTGTCACCAAGGGCGCACCTTTATTCACTTTAAAGAACAAAAACATTATTTACACTCCAGCCGTCGGTGAAAAAACAGAATCAGCCTCATTAACTTACAAGGCAAATGAGCTGTTAGGTGAAACGGTGTGGGCTGAATTTGACGATTTGAAATATGGTGCAGCAAAACGCTTTTTTACTGGGCTTCAACCAGAAGAAGTAAAATGCTTTATCAAATTCTTAGAAAATGACGATATAAAAACTACTTATAAGGACCGTGGAGTTACAAATTATTATAATAGCTATTATATACTTAAACAGTATTGCGATACTATTTTATTCTCACAGCCCCAAAGAGGCTCCGCATATACAATAGATCCTATAGCGAAAAATGTTATTTCCAGTATTTATGACGAACAGACTGATATATTAAATGGCTAGCAAGATAGAAAAATCAATACAGTTCGCTCATGGCACTTTGCCGAAGTTCGGCTTGGAGCGAAAACCGGACACTGAAAAAGTTAAATTTATTCCCGCTTTTTTGAGTAGGAGCTTAATTTTGTCCGATAACATTATTAACCGCCGCTTTGGTGCAAAATAACAAGCTTAATTCCTAGCTATTTTAATTACTTGTTTACAAAGGTAATTATTGGTGAAATTATCAGAGTATGTAATATACGCCGTTTTGGTGTGTTATAAACCACCAAAATGGTGTTCAATAAGCTGTATAAGGATTAGCGATGACTCTAGTTATTGCAGGTTATAGTAAAGGTGGGTTTGAAGAAGGAATCTATTTTGCTGCGGATAGCCATATAACTCAGAATAACCATATTTTAGTCAAAGGGTTCAAAAAAGTAATTGAAATACCTATCAGGGTTAAAGGGTTAAACTTTTGTGGCGACTGGTTTAATGGATATTTAGGAAATAGGTATGAAAGTTCATGTGCGATTGCGTTTGCGGGAAGTTCTCTAGTCGCGCAACATCTTATTAATTCGATGAAAAATCACCTTTCAGAGCTTTACCCAACCTTTTCAGATGGACGTTATCAGATAGTAATGTCTTGTGAGAAAAGAAAGCATTTAAGAAATAATGATAATTACAGTGAAGATATGTTCTTAGATAGAGATTTAGATAATATCCTTACAGGTGAGTATTTATCTCAAGTGGTTTGCCATTCAATTGAGGCAGTTCTTAATGAAGCGAGAAAGCATGGCTCAATGAGTCGGCTTTTTGTCGCATATCAAGCAGAGTTTATCTTCGGTGTTCAATGCGCACAAACAAGAGAGCATCAACTGTACCAATATGAAATAGTTCCGGATGAAGAATTAGGAGCGAAAGTCGAATACGTGCGAATAGCACAAGATGAACTTGCTGTAATAGGTGAAAAAACAAAATTTAAAGAGTCGGCTTTAGAAGCTTTAAAAGACTGTCCATCTACAGAAAAGCCATCACATGCTATGTTTTCGTTTTTGAATCAGTCGATAAATAATGAAAACTCTATTGGCAACAATGGAATCGGGAAACCAAGTGTATTATTTAATCTCGAAGGGCGAATACTGAAAAAAATTCAACATGAGAATTAAATACAGCTAACAAGAGTCTAAGGTTACGAACGTCCGGAAATGGCACTTTTACGAAGTTTTGCTTGGAGCATTAAGCAGGCAAACAACAGTTTAGAGTGCTACTGAAAATACAAGGCAAGTAATAATTAATTTTAGTACAATGTGAGCAGTAAAGAACGGATGTTTTAAGTTATAAAGGAGTTAATATGGGGTTAGGTGGAATTAGTCTATGGCAAATATTTATTTTGCTATTTCTTTTCTTTGTGGGGGCTTTGCCTTGGATTCTAGCTTTAGTATCTAAAAAAGCAGAAGGCACAAACAAAGTCGTTTGGTTCTTAATGTCATTCTTTATTTCTTGGTTAGGATACCTCGTTTATTACTTTTTAGTTATTAAGAAACTGCCAGAAAATAACTAATACAAGAGACTAAGGCTACTACAGTCCGCTTATGGCACAGACTGTGTGAAAACTCTGATCACCTTTTGGTCTAAGTATCTGCTGCTTATGATCGATTAATCTATACATTTAGTTCACTTAATATACTGATATTTATATAATAAGACTATTGATTCAGTTGAGGGTTGAGGCAGTATGTCAAAGTTTATAAGCGGTGAAAGTCGTGACCAATCAACGTTATTTCCAGAATCGTTGGAAGATTACGTCAGTGAAGATAATACGGTCAGAGTGATTGATGTTTTCATTGAGGAACTAAATCTAGCTGAATTGGGGTTTAAAGGATTAACTTTAAAGTCCACAGGCCGCCCTAAGTATCATCCAGCCACATTATTAAAACTGTATCTTTATGGTTACCTCAACCGTATTCAATCATCTCGCCGATTAGAAACCGAATGCCAACGCAATATTGAACTGATGTGGCTACTTGGTAAATTGGCACCCGACTTTAAAACGATTGCTGATTTTAGAAAAGACAACGGAGATGGTATAAAAAATGTGTGCAAAACGTTTGTTGAAGTCTGTCGTCGTCTGAATATGTTTGAGAAACCAGTTGTTGCCATCGATGGTAGTAAGTTTAAAGCTAGCAACAACAAAGGCAATAATTTTACGCCAAGCAAAGTTAAATTCCACATCGACCGAGTCGAAAAGAACATTGAACGTTACCTTGAATTACTTGATGAAGCCGATAAAGAGCAAGCTAACGTCACAAAAATTAAAGCCACAAAAGATAGGCTAGCTGACTTTCGCAGCCAGTTAAAAAAACTACACGAGATTAAAGAACAAGTTGAAGCTCATCCTGACAAGCAAATATCCACTACTGATCCTGATTCACGTTTAATGAAAACTCAAGGTTTTACAAGAGTTGTGAGTTATAACGTGCAAAGTGCGGTTGATACCAAGCACCACCTTATAGTGGCGCATGAGGTGACCAACGTGCCAGATAGAGGCCAGCTTGCGTCAATGACAAAACTCGCACAAAAAGCATTGCGCAAGGAAGATATAAGGGTATTAGCAGATAAAGGTTACTTCAGTCAGCCCGATATAAAAGATACTATCGATTTGGGTGCAGAGCCAATCATGCCCAAGACGGATACATCGTCCTCTGAAAAGAAAGGGATATTTAACCGCTCACTCTTCAAATACGATGCAAATAAAGATATTTACTTATGCCCCGCTGGTAATGAACTTCAAAATCGAATGCAGGTATTTGAGCAAGGTAAATACCTTGATGTTTACTTCAATCACATTGCTTGTCGAGATTGTAAAATAAGAAGTCAGTGCACTAACTCTAAAAAAGACCCTAGGCGAATAAGGCGGTGGGTGCATGAGA
>NZ_JBEOOG010000111.1:0-7674 GCF_040308965.1 Pseudoalteromonas sp. MER144-MNA-CIBAN-0113 | reverse complement strand
AATACCTCCAGTAGAAACTGACGGTATTTTCAATTAATTAAATCCACTCTGCTAGGTGTCGTTGCTCGGACGCTTACGTTGGGTTGAAGATAAACTGCTAGAGTTAACCAAGGTATTTTGTATTGATGTGTGTGCTTATGCCGTAATGAGTAACCACACCCATTTAGTACTCTATGTTGATGATAAAAAAGTAAACAGGTTGAATGACAAAGCGATTGTTATTCGCTGGCATAAACTGTGTAAAGGCACCTTGCTAACGCAGAAATACGTACAAGGTGAAAAGCTAAGCAAAGCAGAACTCATTTTTTTTAATCAAACGGTCAAGCAATATCGCGAACGCTTATCAAGTATTAGCTGGTTTATGCGGTTGCTAAATGAAGATATAGCGCGCAAAGCAAATAAAGAAGATAACTGCACAGGCAGGTTCTGGGAAGGGCGCTTTAAATCACAAGCACTCCTAGATGAAGCCGCACTTGCAGCCTGTATGGCGTATGTAGACTTAAACCCCATTAGAGCGAAAATGGCTAATAGTCTGGAGGAATCGGACCATACCAGTGTTCAAAAGCGTTTAACAAGCGCGACAGAAGGAAAGCAACCTAAACAGTTACTTCGCTTTGCAGGTATGTCACGTCAAATAATGCCAAAAGGGCTGCCGTTTGAGCTTAAATCGTACCTTGAGCTTGTCGAATTAACGGGGGGAATAATACGGGAGGATAAACACGGACATATTGATAATTCAGGTCTTTCTTTGCTAGAAAGGCTAAATATATCCCCAGAAAACTGGTTAAAACTAACTACTCAATTTACACGTGTATTTCATGGTGCAGTAGGCAGAGCATCATCACACGAAAGTTACTGCGAGAACCTCAACCGAAAACGGCGAACAAACATGAGTAACTGTGAAAAGTTATTCGGGTAGAGCCTAATCCCCCCCAAAATTACTTCCACTGCATAGCGTAGGCATTTTCGTGGCTGTCACTTAAATTTTACAACGAAATTCACTTATTTTGAAACATAAGTTAGTTTTGCAAAGTGATAACCGCGAAGATTCAGCATTTAAGTTTAATTTTGTAGCAGCATTTAAATAGATATATTAGAGTGGGTGTCATAATAATTTCACTATAGCTAATGGTGATGGGCAGATTGAAGCTGGTACTAACGAGTTAAAGTTTACCGTCAAAATTCAAAATGCTCCAAATAAAAGTATATACCCCGGAGTAGGTTCTAGCTATATATGTAATTTGGGGCTAGGACAAACAATAGAAGCGGTTGGCCCATTTGAACATTTTCATGCAAAACCTTCTAGTGAAAAAACAATGATATTAATTGGTGCTGGGTCTGGTATGGCTCCCCTTAAGTCTCTGATCGAAGAACAGTTAAATATGATTAGAACGAGGAATAAATATAATAGAAAAATTTATTTTTTCTATGGAGCCAGAACCGAAAATGATTTACTGTATCAAGATAAGTTCTTTGAGTTATCAGGGGGAAATCCCAATTTCCATTATTACTCTGTGCTGTCTAGACCGTCTAAATATTGGACCGAAACTAAAGGATATGTTCAAGACTTACTTGCAACAAATATTAGTGATATTTGCAAAATTGATAGTGTTGAATTCTATGTTTGTGGACCACCCGAAATGATGAAAACAACCATTGAACTACTTAAAGAAAACAACGTAGATGCAAGTGATATTGCATTTGATAGATTTACATAATACCCATTTAAAAATTATTAACGTAGGAGAAAACCATGAAAACTTTAACAAAACTAGCTCTGGTATTGATACCAACCATTACTTTATCAATGACGGCATCCGCTCATGATCCGAAAATGCATGCAAAAAAAGCAGAAAAAGCTGATTGTAGCAAAATGGATGATAGCAAAATGGATATGAATGATCCTGTTGCAGTTGCAATGATGAAAAAGTGTATGAAGCAATCAAAATCTTCAATGGAGAAAATGGATCACAGCAAAATGAAAGGCATGGATCATAGCAAAATGAAAGGCATGGATCATAGCAAAATGAAAGGCATGGATCACAGTAAAATGAAAGACATGGATCACAGTAAAATGAAAGACATGGATCATAGCAAAATGGACAAAACAAAGGACACAAAAGCTAATGATGATGACCATCAGAACCATTAATTAAATACTGAATGTCACTTAATTGAAGCGCATATTAAGTGACTTTTCTAAGTAAGGAATTGTTATGAAAGCTCTTAAAATTCTATCGATATTATTGCTCTTGGGAGGAGCCAGTGCAGCCACTGTCATGTATTCAGGGATAGTGAATGTAGCCGCAGATGAACCTCACAGTGATATTGTTTATTGGCTTCTTGAAGAAACTAGGGAAGCATCCATAAAGAAATCGGCACAACATATCAAAGTACCTGATTTGGAAAGTCCTGAGTTGTTATTAATGGGAGGAGCAGATTATGAATATATGTGCTCAAGTTGTCATTTAAAACCTGGATTAAAAGAAAGTGATATGAGCATTGGGTTGTATCCTACTCCACCTAATTTAAGTATTTCGCATGAAACCCATCAACACGGTACGGATGAAGAGCTTGCAAAGAAGAACTTTTGGGTGATTAAGCACGGCATAAAAGCTTCGGGGATGCCAGCTTGGGGCAAAACTCACAGTGATGAAAGAATATGGGCAATGGTTGCTTTTATTAAACGATTACCTACAATAACACCCGAGCAATATCAAGTGCTAACGGCAATAGATTAATTATTAAAGATAGGAATAAAAATGAAAATAATTCAAATAATAGTAACAGCGGCTTTGTTAATTTTCTTAACCATGAGCAATGTTACAATAGCTCATGCAAGCGAAAAAAATAATACAAGTAAACGTGGTGAATTGCCCGTATTAACAAGTGATGCAGGTAAAGTCGTTATGCAATTTCACCAAGCCTTACAGGGTGGCGATAAGAGCAAAGCACGCGGCTTTTTAGCTGATGATGTCATTATATATGAGGGCGGTAGAGTAGAGCGCTCAGCAGATGATTATGCTAATCATCATATGCTGGCTGACATGAAATATTTGGCTCAACTTAAAGTAGAAATACTTGAACATGAAGTCAGGGAGGTGGGGGAAACAGCTTACTCAATATCCAAAACAAAGTTAACCGGAGAGTTTCAAGGAAAAGACGTGAAAAGTGAAGGTATGGAAAGTATGATACTTATGAAAAAAAATGGAAAATGGAAAATAGTCCATATCCATTGGTCACACTAGCTTAAAAAAATAATAATAAAGGATAAAAAATGATCAAGTATATTGCAGCAGCTATTTTAGTTATCACAAGTTTTGTTAGCTTTGCTCATGGGGGAGGAAAACATATAAACAAAGATAAACAGGCAATAATCGATATCATTTCGAGTATTAAGTATGGTTGGGAAAATGGAGACGGAGCACCATTTAGAAAGAACTTTCTTGATTATAAAGGTGCTCGATATATAGAAGGTGGCGGGCAAAATACAGGATTGAACTCATTAGTTGAACATCATGTTGAACCTGAAAAAGATGCACTGGAATATTTAAGGCTGAATTTTAGTGAAATAGAAGTTCACTTTGAGGGTGATGACAAATCTTTTGCGTGGGCTATTGCTGATACACGGATAGAAGGAAAAGTGAACAAAAGTGGCAAAATATTCGACAAAACAGGATTTCAAACATTCTTATTTCGCAAAGTAGATAAAAATTGGAAAGTAGTACATACCCATTCTTCTAGTAGAAATAGAAAGTAATAATTGTTTAAAACTGTACAGCATGATGAGTTGTTAGTTTAAAACTTTTACAGGAATGGAGTAGGGCTTTTAAGTGAAAAAAAAGAGATAAATAAAACTTAAATTTATATGAATTTAAAGTCACTTTAGGCCCTATTAAAAAATATTACATCACTTGTTTAGAGTTGAGGTTCGGCTTATGAGAATAGTTTACTTCGGCAATAATATGTTTTCTTCGTGCTTAAAATATTTAATTAAGGGCGGCTTTGAAATTGAAAGAGTTTACATTAACTCGCCCGATTTTACGTCTTCGGCTATATCAAAATTGTGCGAAACGCATCAAATTCCCTTGTTCAAAAATAAGCCTATGAGTGAAGAGCTTGAACATTTGATTTCCATGGGTGTAGAAATGTTCATAGTAGCTGAGTATCTACACATATTACCTGAAACCAATGTTAAGTACGCTATTAACATACACCCGTCAATGTTACCAAACGGCAGGGGGCCAACGCCATTACCATATCTATTAAAATATCCTGAACATTCTGGCGTAACAATTCATAAATTAACAAATGTGGTAGATGGTGGAGACGTGATTCTTCAATCAGATGTTCCCATTCAAAAGAATGAATCTATCACGACAGTCATGGTCAAAATGCATATTGAAGCGGTAAATTTATTAAAAACCTTCCTTTCTGATGTCGAATGTCACTATGAAAATGCTAAGCCTCAATCTGAATACTCATATTTTCCACTCATAGACATAACAGAGCGGATGCTGGACTGGAAACAATCAACACAACACATAAGTAGCAAGATTCGCAGTTATGGCTTTATTGGGGTAGTTCTTAAACTTAATAACCGTCTTTGGAATGCCAAACATCTAGAAACTGTAGAATACGGCCATCATTATGACGCAGGAAAAGTTATATATGAAGATGAATATTTACTTGTTATCAGCTCAAGTGATGGGATAGTTTGTGTTCACAAATATTCGTTATCTTTGATTGATTAACGTAATTGTAATTGGATGTAGAGCATGATTATGAAAATGAAACCGTTAAAGAAAGTTGCACTTACCGTTGTGGTTATCTGGACAATTATTGTTACAACGCTAACTGCAAACTTAATCATATCATCAAAAAAAAGTGCGGTTAAAAATGCTAAAGATGATGCTTTTTCTGCAATTGAACACATTGATGCGACCATAAAACTATTAATAAATGACTACCAAATTAACGATATGAGCTTATCAAGACAATTAGATTTAAAAGGACTTGAATCTAATAGTGGCGTCGTATCTATTGAACTTGGTATAGAGAAACCAAAAGTTTCTCTAGTCTTTGTACAAGAAAATTCAAATGTTAGTAACCAAAATACTTTTTTAGATGAATGGCAAAAAAAACTAGTCGGAGTCTTAATCGATAGAAACGAGACAACTTATTTTATTGATGAGAAAGGTCAAAGCTCTTTTTTAAGAGCTGTAGAGCCAAGAGCTGTAGATCAAGACTGTCAAATTTGCAGGCTAGTAGGACTTGAGAAAAAAGGTGGTTACTTTGGAGGTGTTTTTGTTTCGGTGAATATGAGTCGATACCTTTCAGAAGCCTATTTGCACACATGGAGTATGATTCGAAGCATAGGAATAATTTGGGTATTAGGTATAGCTGCAATCATTTACGGCTATAAAAAAACAAGCAGTGCAGTAACTAAAAAACTAAGAAATTATGAAGAAAGTGTTTTTAATTTAGTCGATATATTAGAGAAACGAGATAGCTATACCGCTGGTCACACCCGAAGAGTTGCAAAATATGCGATGTTACTTGCTGAAGAGCTAAATGTTTCGAGTATTAAAAAAGAGCTACTTTACAGAGCATCGATGCTACATGACATAGGTAAAATATCTACGCCAGACTCTATTTTATTAAAGCCGGGGAAGTTGAGTGATTTAGAATATAAAATTATTAAAAACCATGTAACAACCAGTTATGAAATTCTCTCTAAAGTATCTATCTATAAAGATTTAGCAGAAATAGTTCGACATCATCATGAATATTATGATGGTTCTGGCTATCCCCAAGGTTTAAAAGGAGGCGAGATTCCCTTCTTATCTCAAATTCTCACGGTTGCTGATGGCTTTGATGCTATGACCACAGACAGAATTTATAAAGGTAGAAAATCAGTACAACAAGCAATTCAAGAAATTTCTAAATTAAGTGGACAACAATTTAACCCTGTAATTGTAAAGTCTGCGATTAACGCATTATCAAACGTTAAAATAGATCGTAAAATATCGCAGTTACCAGAGTCTGATTTACAGCATGAACGTTTCTCATATTTCTATAAAGATAATGTGACACATGCATACAATCAAAGGTACTTAGAGCTTTTATTGTCAAAACAAAAACAAGAATTAAACAAATATCGACATGTTTTGCTAATTAGAGTGCATAATTTTTCGAAATATAACTCAGAACATAGCTGGAATAAGGGTGATGAGAAGCTTATAGAAATTGTAAATTCTCTTCAAAAATTTGAAGAAAACCACCTTGTATTTAGGCTATTTGGAGATGACTTTATTCTGTTGCTCAAAAGGAAAATTGACTCATCTGAAAGGGAAGAATTATTGAGGAAAGAAGTAAATGGAACATGCTTATATTATTCAACACGTTATATAGATTTACCAGAAAATAAATTGATCGATATGGAAGAGCTGGAAAAAATTATGCACATGCCTGAATAGGTTGTTTTTCTTCAAAATCATTTAAATAAAACAGTTATGAATCTAGCACTAATGGAGTACAACAAATGAAATTTCCTAAATATAAAATATATAACTACATTGGAATTGTCTTCATTCCCTTGTTGCCTTCATGCATAAGTGCAGCAGAGCCAACGGTAGATAATCAATCAAAGAGTTATCAAGATAAAAACTTTACCAGCATTCAAAAGTCTCTTCAGCAAATGAATAAGAACTTACAAACATTGCCAGCACAACAAACTGCTAAATTAAGCGCTACAAATGATCTTGAAACAACTGGAGATAACCAGGTGAAAAATCAAAATGATACCTCTAATAGCCTTAACCAAAAAATGGGGCGAAATAAAATGGGTATGATGACCAAGAAAAAAAACTGTATGGGCAGAATGTGTAAAATGATGATGAAAAACAAATCAATGATGGGGACCAAACCTTTACCAGAAAAACAAGGCTCGTTATCTACCATGACTGATGTTTTACCCGGCTATCAAGATGCACCACACCTATATCACCTTGGTGAAACCGACTTTTTTTTAGATTATGTATCTGAACTTGAACTGACTTCAGGGCAGGTTGAACAATTGTTTAACATAAAGCAGCAATGGGGAATTACTCAACGAGAAAAAGTTACTCTGCGTGAACAACTCGAAAAGCGTTTGTGGAAAGAGACCGCTTCAGGAATGCCTAATTTAAATGAGGTTAGAGATACTCTTTCAGAAATAGCATCTGTCAATTCAACACTACGATTATCATTTATCGAGATGGTCGGTCAATCTGTAGACGTTTTATTGCCGCAACAAGTGGAACTTATTAAAAAAATAAATATATCAAAAGAATTTGATAGTAAGGGATAGGTCTATGATGAATTTCTTTTTTAGTAAAACAGTTATTACTCTATCACTTTGGGTTACCTTATATTTTTATTGCACTGCATCATTTGCTCAGCAAGGGAAAGATGAACATGCGAATCATCACCCAAAGAATTCACAAATCGCATCGGTTTCACCAACTCAAAAAAATATTGTCGTAGCTAATAATGACGGTGTGAGTAACTTATCTGTTGATAGTGTTGGCCAAACACAAACCTCTGTTATGTCTAACGGAGTTTTTCAAGTTAGTTGTCGCCTCAAGTTAAATTTTATGCCGCCCGCATTTCTTCTTTTTTCTCAGGGTTTAA
>NZ_JBEOOG010000110.1:0-8419 GCF_040308965.1 Pseudoalteromonas sp. MER144-MNA-CIBAN-0113 | reverse complement strand
TACATCCATGTAGGCAACAAAGAGTAAATCGTCCCTAGGCAGAACCCTTCGGGCAGCGCCTGTTTGGCATTGATGCTACGTTATCGCCTATTTATGGGGAATAACCACACCACATAGGCTCTGTCTTGCCTAAATACCAAACAGACTGCTGCAAATTTAACCTTGAAAGGTCAACAGACCCTAGATGAGTCATTTATTGTGAATGACTCTTTATAAAAACAATAGAGTGTTCAAGCATTTTAATAAATCAACACTTAATAATAAGCGTAGCCTTATTAACTTTTCTTGCTACTTACTAAACCTTAAAAATACAAACAATAGCCAGATGCAAATATCATACAGCGCAGTAAATACATAGTTTAGTCGCTAATGCGGTCGCTTTTAGTTTTAGCTAATTAGCCATAAGTTGTTTATGGCTATGGTTTATCAATTGCCGCTCACTAAACCAATGAAAGACAAAGGAGCTACCATGAAATATACATTAATAATTTTATGCTTAATTGCACTTGCAGGCTGCGATAGAGGCGTTGATTCTCCAAGGGGGTTTAGCTTACCAGAGGGAAATGCTGAAAAAGGTAAAGCCGTTTTTATTAAGTATGAGTGTTTGGCATGCCATACGCTTGCAGGTGTAGAAGATGACAGTATAAAAAAACATGACGATATTTCTATCAGACTAGGCGGAAATAAAACCAAAATAGTCACTTATGCTGAGTTAGTTACATCGGTTATTAACCCTTCGCACCGCTTTTCAAGGCCTTACAGAGCTGATGCTAGAACCCCCGATGGAGCATCTAAAATGACGGTATTTAACGACACCATGACCGTTTCTGAACTCACAGATTTAGTGACCTTTTTACAACCAAATTATAAGCTTATTCCTTATCACAGAACGAAGTACTCTGATTACAAATAAATAGTTATAGGTAAGCATAAACAAAAAAGCCGTTATTAAACAACGGCTTTTTATTATAGATTATGTATAACTCTATTCAGCATTAACCATGTCTTCAAACTTCATACCAGTTAATTTAGTCAGTACTTTAATTACATAAACAAAAATACCAATGAGCATGAGCATAGACGGAATAGCAATTACCGGATAACTCAGTAAGGTCATTTCACCAAGCTGTTCGTTAAATTCAACGGAACCTGCAGGGCTGGTAACAATCCATTTAGCAAGGATGTAATTCATCGTAGATGAAAACACAAAGGTCAGCGCTAAGAGGTAATTAGCATTGGTGATTTTTTGTTTAAAGCTTTGCGTATTGCCCCGTGCATCTAAGGCATCGTAAATAGCGTCTAGCTTAAATAAAAGTGAGTTTAATAAAAGTTTGGCTAGTAACGGTTTGCCAAAAAAGCCCGACATCAGCACGGTAAAACCAATGATTGCCGGAATAGCTGCTTCTTTAATGGCTAACCACTCAACGTTTAGCTCAAACAAGGCAATACCACCGGTAAGCAAAGTACTTAAAAAGCCTAAAAGCGAGATGAAATTTAATGAGCCCGCTTTAATAAAATCATAAATCCCATAACTAATAGGGAATATAAGCGCGACAATTAAACCAGCCACACTGCCTAAATATTCAGGGCCAGAAAACTTCATTAAAATGACTGAAGGGATGATGATATTAAAGACTATTTCGATAAGCGGATTATTTTTTTTACGCTTATTTGTAGCTTGATTATTACTGGTCATTTTTAGTTCCAAAAAATATTACTGCTGCCATTAATTTCCCCTAATGTGGAATAAATAATGCTAAACATTGCTTCTTTGCATAATACCCGCAATACGCTCGCTATTCTAGCATGGCACTTAGTCGTATTATTTTATTATGTAGCGATTACTCTGCAGTAATATAGGTATAAATTGAGGCGTTAATTAAATCACCAGTCGTATTTTCAGCCCTCAAAGACTATATTAAAGCAACAAAAAATAAATTAGTTTAAAGTCATGCTCAGTGGTAAGTATTTATCTACATCGTACTTTTGGTTATTTTTATTGATAGTTTGTGTGCATCAAAAGGCCGCTGCCAAACAAATTATTGCTGTTGCCGAATTAAGTGGACTGTTTCAACACGCTGCTAATAATCAATACCAAGGGGTTTATCATGCGTTATTAACCAAAGCACTCGCAGATGCAAAACTGAGTGATCAATACATAATTGAAGTCATGCCAATGAAACGCGCTAAGCTTGAGTTTTTAAAACAAACTGTTGCTTGCTATGCACCAGGCGAGGACACCTTTGATGGCTCAGAAGGAATGGCTTTACCTAAAAACATTTTACACAGCACACCATTTAACAAAGCACTGATCAAAGTCGTTTCTAATAACCCAGAACGGATTATTTCAAACGTAGGCCAAATTAATAACAGCGATATTATTAGCATTGTTCGGGGGGTACCCAGTAGCCGTGAGTTAGATAGAATAAAAGAAAAAGCCAAAATAGTAATTGAAGTAAATAGCGAAATGGAAAGCTTACAACTTTTATTACTCGGGCGAGTAGACTTAATATTAGCGTTTTACCCCGATATTAACTTTGCTTATAAAGAGTTAAATATACACCCCCACCTACCCTATAGTAAAAACTACTCACCGGTGGTCATTAACGATAATATTATTTGTCATCCAAGCTATAAAAAAGACTTTGAAAAAATAAACAAAAATATTACTAAGTACCTACAAAACGGTGAAATAGAAATATTATTAAATGATTATTTCATCCATTAACCTCTATTTAGAGCCTGCATAGGGTTGCGCCATATAAAACTCCCTTTTACAGCTTGGAAAACCTTCTCGCTTGCTCTAGTATCTAGTTGTCTTAGCTCATAATTTGCATTTTAATGAAATCATTTCCGTCACTGTACTTTGCCAATTTATTTTTAATTATTGGTACCGGTTTACTTACTACCTATTTAGCGCTTTATTTAGGTAAACAAGGCACGTCTACGTTTTGGATAGGCTTAATGACCTCGTGTTATTACCTTGGCTTATTACTAGGTTCAAAACTTGGCTATCATCTTATTAAATCGGTAGGTCACATCAGAACCTTTGCCGCCAGTACCGCTGCAGTGACAGCCTGTGTGGCTGCTCACGGCGTGAGCGATAATCTTTATATATGGTTAGGCCTTAGGCTTTTTGTTGGCTTAGGTATGATGTGTAATTACATGGTGCTAGAAAGCTGGCTGAATGAACAGTCAGCCCCCGAATCACGCGGCCGCGTATTCTCGTTTTATATGATCACTTCATACTTGGGGATGATTTTAGGGCAATTAGCGCTCGCACAATTTCCTGAGCTAGGTTATGCGCCGCTATTTTTAGTCTGCATGGCGTTAGCAATAGGCATTATTCCTATTTCTATCACCCGTAGAATTCACCCCAAACCCTTAAAACCGATAAAAATGAGCCTATTTGATTACGCTAAAAAAGTGCCACAATCGCTTACTGCGGTCCACTTTGCAGGCATTATCAATGGTAGCTTTTATGGTCTAGCACCTATTTTTGCTAAGCTATCTGGCTTTAACGCCGCTGAAATTGCTATTTTTATGTCGCTAACTATTTTAGCCGGCCTGCTAGCACAGTGGCCAATGGGCATGCTTTCTGACCGTATTCGCCGTAGTTTATTAATTCGCACTAATGCCATAGCCATAGGCATTGTGAGTTTGGCATTGTTTTTATTACCAAGCTCACAGTTAATTGCTTACATACTCACCTTTATATTTGGTTTGTTTGCCTTTACTTTATATCCGCTTTGTTCGGCATTGGCCAATTCGCGAGTTGAAGACGAAGAACGCGTGGGCGTGTCATCAGCGTTATTGGTTGCTTTTGGCGCCGGTGCAGCAATAGGCTCAACAGTTAACGCACAGTTCATGAGCTACTTTGGTCACCAAGCATTGTATGCGTCTATTTCGCTATTAACCGTAACCATGTATTTATTACTCACGTTTATTAATTCTAAACAAAAAGTAGAGCAGCCTGAACCCAGTGATTATGTGGTCGGCACGTCCGATGTAACTAACTCGCCACTGGCAGCAACTATGGATCCCCGTATTGAAGAAACCACCGCACAAGATCAAATGTTGGTTGTGGATGACGAAGAAATAGATGATGAGTTTTTTGAACATCCCCAAGGGGAGCTGTTTAAAGATCTTCACGAAGATGACGTGAAAAATTAATTTTTACTGCTTTTAAGTGTTTTAAAAAACACGCTAAGCAAACATCAATTAAGGGAGTCATTATACTCCCTTAATTGTTTTAGATTTTAAGCAAACCCTGTTTCAATATCTCGAAAAGTCCACTTGCCATTTGGATCTGCAATATCTATTAACTCACATGCCTTTTTATTCCATGCAGCCAAGCAAGTAATATAGTTTGTTAGTTGATGATATGCACGATCAGGAGCATCAGGGCGAATTCTCGACATGGTAAACCCTGAATAAGTAGCACCACTACCTACCCAGCTCACAATTGAAGAAGCAACGCTGCCACCAGGAACAGCAAAACCAACTGTTGTAGTAACAAGGCCTAAAATAGTTGCCGCTTTCTCAACACTATTACCTGTTTTCATAATATCTTCGTTTATCACTGGGTGTAATAAAGCTAATAAATTGATTGCTTGGGGCTGATTTGAGGCAATAGCAACATCGTTAGATGTTTTTGCAACACTACCAAGCGCTGAAGCGCCGCCACGCATAGCTGGAAGTAAGCTATTAAAAGATTTTTGACTATTATTGCTGGTAGAAAAAACAACTGATTGTGTCGTTAAGCCACCGGCTTTAACACGCTTTTGATCCCTAGGAGTTACAGTAGATTTATAGGTGCGTTGTAAGCGGCGATAAACCGCAGCACTGCACTGTGTCATTTGGATTGCCAAAGCGGCTTGCTCTTTGAAAGCCCGCCCAATAGCGCGCTCAGAAAGTTGAGTTAGTTGCGCTTTTTTCTTCAGCACATTTTGACCAATGATAATATCCACAAAAATATCCTTATTTATTATATGATAAGGCCGATTCTAGCATAATGCTAAGCAGAGATAACAGCCCAAAAAGAAAAACCTCATTGGCTTATCTGAGGCTTAATATCGCTTAAATCTAAATGGATAGTCATTTCAAAATTCTCAGGCTGTACAGCAACATCACTCAAACCTGTTCTCGCAAAATAATCTTCAAAGTCTTGCTGATATTTAGCCGAAAACTGCGTATACGCGGTAATAAACAAACTCAACTTTTTAGCTATTATTGGATAGGCTGCGGCAAGTTCCCGCAGTTTTTCAGGTTCAGCAAAGGCAAATTCAGCATAAATATTAAAGTCGTTTCCGACAGAGGTTTTACCATAATCAGACAAAAAGCCTGCGTTATAATCGGGTGCAGATTTATACTTTGTAAGCGCGTCAAAATTAGATGCTGCGGGTTTCCAGTCTTTTGGCAGCAAAGCTTGCCATGCAAATATAACGAAAGGTGAACGTATATAAACTAACGAGCTTAATTCATGATGAACCCCTTTCAACGAATTTTCGAAATTAAAATTCGTGCCATTCCATCCTGAGAGATTAACTAGAATTATGGAGTTGCTTGAATAGGTTCCTCCAGCAGCAGCCCCCTCTATAAGCATAGGTCCAGAAAGGTAAATAGCGTCAATTGCTTCAGCAACAAACCCTGGAGGATAGGTCGTTAATGCGGCCTCAATACCATCGAGTGACTCAGAAGCATCTGCAAGCGTAGTCATTTCCATTTCAAGAATTGGAGGCTCTCCATCACTAACTGCAAATTGTTCAGGGAAAAATAAACAGGGTTCACCAGCTTGAATGTCTACTTGGTGTGTTTTGGATAAACGATTTGCTTGCTCTGTTTCACTTTCGAAATATGAACACGCACTAACAAATAATAAAAAAACGAATATTGCTTTTTTCATTTATAAAATCCTTTTTAATGAGCATGCCTGAATGTTGCCACCGCCACTACTGAGAAGTAAAATCTAACAACAGCAGGGAAGCAACTTAAAGCTCTAAATTTCATCTACCTAGAGTAAATAAAATAGAAAATAACAGGCAAATCTTAAATTAACTACATTCTTTTTAGCCAACCCAAAATAAAAAAATCAAGAGACCTTTTATATAGGTTAAATACTCCCCCTGTATTTTTAATTAAATTTTAAAACTATTTAACCCCTTTTCTATTTTTCAGCCGTTATAGCTCTGAAACAACATAATAAGTTAATTTGGAGCGGCTTATGCACACACTTGAATTTCCTAAAAACCCCATGTTCAAAACATCAACAGCTGTTATTGGCGGTGCTGCGATGACCTTTATCGCATTTGCCTTTATGCAATACTTAATTAGTGGCGAGCAAAGAGCGCCTATCAAATTGGGTGATGATATTACTGTTGAGATTTTTCAAGCACCAGAAGATAAGCAAACCACGCATATTAAAAGAATACCGCCACTACCCACACCTAAAATACCGCCTAAAGCACCACCACGTGTAACACCTAGTAATGAGCCAATAACAGCAATAAGCACAGCACCACCCATAGTAATTGACAGGTTTGGTGACGATATGAAGCAAACACTTAACCGCCCTACGGGAGATGCTTCACCCATTGTGCGCATAAACCCTAAATACCCAACTAGCGCAGCACGTGATGGCATAGAAGGCTGGGTGCAACTTAGCTTTAATATTTCACCCACAGGTGAAGTAATTGATGCCACAGTAGTAAATTCCGAGCCAAAACGCATATTTGATCGCGAAGCACTTCGCGCCATTAAACGCTGGAAATATCGTCCAAAAGTAATTGAAGGTGTGGCACAATTGCAAACAGGTCAAACCGTACAGCTTGATTTTAAATTAGACAGTTCGCAGTAAAGGAATAAGCGCCTATGCTATTGAGTATTAAGTCATGGTTATTTGAAGAGCCAAGCAAAGACTGCATGGCGCGGTATGCAAAAAGTGGCGACAACCGCCACTTAGAGCAGCTTATTACCTTATACAGTAACGATTTATATCACTACCTAGTTACCCAATCTAATACACATTTAGCATACGACGTAAGCCAACAAACATGGCTAAAGGTTATTGAAAAGCGCCACCTTTACCAAGCACAAACCACGCCTAAAGCCTGGTTATTTCGACTCGCACGTAACACTCTGATAGACGAATACCGCAAACAGCAACACTTTGTCGAGCTTGACGAAAACAGCCAACGGCTTGCACAAAATAACAATCAAAGTGAATTAACAAGTAGTGATTCGCATATAGGCGACACACACATAAGTTACGAAGCATTTAACACTGCGCTCAAGCAACTTAGCTTTGTGCAGCGCGAAGCCATCACCTTACAACAAGAAGGCTTTAGCCTTGCCGACATAGAGCTTATAACGCAAAGCAACCATGAGAGCGTAAAAACACGGTTGCGCTATGCCAAGCAAAACCTTAAACGTTTATTAGGAGCAAACAATGAACAAGCCTGATGAGCAGTTTGATCAAAAGCTCACTCAACACTACAAAGAGCGAAAAGCACGCACTACACTCAGCGCTTCCCAACAAAAAGCGTTACTTAATAATGCCAGCCATAAAAAGCCCTCAAGGCTTAGTTTTACGCTACAGTTAACCAGCCTTGCCTGCGCACTGGGCGTATTCGCATTTATTGTGTTTGATAGTAACGAGGGCATTAACTACGCACCTAAAACGGTGCTTAACAGCTCATTTAAAACTATAGACATTCACGACTACTCAATTATTAAAACCCACGAAATAACCCCATCAGGCAGTTACACAAGCGCCATTACCGAGCAAAAACACGCACTCGACACTCAACATGCTAATAGCTTGCGCTTACACCAACAACGCCACATAGAATACGGCACTCTCGTAAAGGTTGATAACGACTGGTACATAGCCAGCTGTAATGACGAGGTACTGGTACAAATTAAGCAGTCGCTCTTAAGTGATTTAAAGGGAAGGCACGCAGTAGAAAGTAATATAAATACCGGCGACATGCTCGCTATGGCACATAACGGCAAAGGGCAGATTGTAGGGCTTAAACATGCGGGGGTTGGGGTTAGGCAGTGTGGGGCTTAGGAAGATTTTTAGTAAGGTGGTAATTTAAATAGGCAATTACCACCTAAAAGAATGCTGTGTTGTGCTTTAGAATTGAAAAATTATATGTATTAGCAGTATTACTAATAATAAAACATTAATCTCTATCTACTTTATCTTTCCACTTTCCACTTAAATAATACTTAGACAAATTTGCTAATGTTACTTTGATTCTAGGACTTGCATCTAAATTGTTTAATTTGCTTATCCTATCAAAATAATACTTCGCTACAACTTTAGCTTCAGGTATTTTATTGAATCGCCCCGAGTTCATCGGAGACCAGTTTGTTTAAGTCAGGCCACTTTACCTGACTCGTTTAAATTATCATA
>NZ_JBEOOG010000109.1:0-8573 GCF_040308965.1 Pseudoalteromonas sp. MER144-MNA-CIBAN-0113 | reverse complement strand
GACAGTTCGAGTTCACTTTCAACAATGGCCGCTAAGCCATTAATGGATTTTCTGAAGTCGACAAACTGATTGCAAAGGTACACGTCGGGCACATCAATAAACATGTTCATGCTTGCAGCGCCTTTATTAAATTAGCCACCCATGTAGGCTCAGATGAGGTTGGTATAGTTAAATGAGTTTCACCATGAGATAACGTGATTGAGGCATTCACTTTATGGGGAATGGCTTTGTTTTGCACTTTCACCAATTTAGGTGCTTTTGCAGCGTCTTGTAACTTAGACCGATATTTATAAAAGTTTGAAGTGGGTAACATGTTTTCTTTACAAAATGCGACAATAGATAAGCCGCTGGTTTGTTGCTGCTCAATCAATTTTTGCCAGTCATTAAGGGTTCTTTTTTGCATAATACCTCCAGTAGAAACTGACGGTATTTTCAATTAATTAAATCCACTCTGCTAGGTGTCGTTGCTCGGACGCTTACCCTCTGGATGCGTATGCCACTCACCAATATATTGAAGATGCCCATTAGAGCTTTTAAATGCAGTCATGACCTTTTGCTGGTGATGCGGGCCTTTACGATTCACGCAATACCTTGTTTGGTGATCTCCTGGTCCGGGCTCAGAAATATCACAGATGACAATATGCCCCCCACGCCTTTCACCTATAAGCACTCCACCTGCTTCTGCTGCTAGAGGGTTCATTTGTCGGTACGATAATAGTTTACCAACAACTATTGGTTCTATTACGACTAGCTGGCCGCTTTTATCCCTAAATACTATTTCTTCATTATTCATCATTACAAATTGCACATCTTGACTGTTTTTCCAAAATCCGTCGCTTACCTGTTCTATAACGTTCATCAAGCATAAATTCACTATATGACCAAGGTAAGCATGGCTTTAAGGTATTTAATGCGGCTTCTTGCGCTATAGCAGCCGCTATATGACTGACTGCTGCATCATATGTTGTGTACGTACTCCCACAACTTACAAAACGCTCAGCTGCTTGGTCTATGTCCACAAAACGTAAATCCATATTGGCATTATCTTTTGACCCTTGATGAACAGAGCTATCTACATTCATGCAGCCATAACAACTACGTCCATCGTCAACAAAGACTTTTGCTGCTCGACCATTACCATCGTTAAATGCATGGATTATCAGAGGACGCTCATTGTCTCTCATTTGTCTAACAACATACGCTAACCGTTTAGATATTGGTGCGCGGCCAGTCGCATCTATCACGAGATCGTATAGTATCAATGATGACTCATTGATGGGGAACCGGTAATCAAAACCTCGTATGTTTTTGGTGACATATATAGAGTCCATCAAAGTGTCAACCAACGCCTCAGCCTTATTTTTGCCAAAATCATTTGCTTTAAGTGAATGCCGAGAGAAATTATGAGGCTTAAATTCATCATGATCATATAGGTGAAGATAACCTATACCGCTTCCAGCACCATTCCTTAGTAATAGATGAGCTAAATATCCCCCGATAGTTCCACAGCCAACTAGAGCTACTTTTTTACCCGATAAATCACCATACGCAGCTCTATTTCTACTCTGTAGCGTTTTCTTATCAGCTTTTGTTACGCTAAATCGCTTGAACGATTCACAAGAGTGCTTACTTGATAAAATCGCAACTCTATTTGAAAAAGATCCAGCCTTACCTTTCTTTGTAGATCTTTTAGATACCGTTCGATTACTCAGTCTTGCTGTATTCATTTCCAAGGATACTGCAATAGGATCTTGATTTATTATATCAAGAAGTAAGATGTTTCGTTTTTTTACAGAACGATAAAGGCTATTTGCTAGATGGCTTCGAGCATTAGAATCTACTTGTTTAAGCCATAAAAATAGGTCTTTTAAACTTGTAGGTGGCCAATTGATACCAGACAAGCGAGTAGGGTTGACCCTAATATAATGTGTAGAAATATAAGAATGATTAACACTCAATTTTAATTTACGTTGAGTTAACCACTTAGTTAGATCTTCATTAGTACCTTTTGTGTCTTCCGTTGTAACAAACTCACAATAGCTGCTGCTTGTATCATTAGCAGGTTCGAGCATAACAGTTGTAAAACTGACTTTCCTATTGCAATCCGCTAACAGATATAATGACCCTTGTGACTCCCAATACGATACAAACTCATTTTGTAGCTCTATGTCTCCAACATCGTTGTCATTCATAGATAGGACAGCATTGTTGAGAGTTCGTTGAATCTGACAATCTATCTCGTTATACAAACTAGGAAGATCATTAGGATTCCAATCAGCTTCTTTCTGCTCGACATAGCAAAGATATCCATCATGTGAAATGTGAGGAATTAGTCTACCTTCATACGAAGAAGGAACTAGATAACAATATACCGTTGGGAGCTCTACATGTGGATCATTTGGGACAATCAATATAGTAGAAAAGACGCCCCCAGGTGTATCATAATCTTTTGTATAATATCCCTTTCCTGAATTTTCTCTGTAGAGAATAGATGCTTCAGGTAGCCTTTTTGACAAGGTATAACGAAATCCTACTTGCAGCATCAATTGATGTACATCTATCATTCTAGTTAACCACTAACCATAGAGGGGCTTATCTGCGCCGGAGAAGTGCTTTGTACAGGTTCAGCATTAAATGCGGGAGCTGCAGCAATAATTTTTATCAAGTTTGCATCTGTTACACGATTCCCAAATATACTTGATAGTATTGATAACGCATCTTGCTTTGACGGTGCATTTTCAGCACTTTGTAAAGATGCAGGCAACTGCTCTAATTTAGCGACAATACCTTTGTGAAAGTCTTCATGTTCTATCTGTGCTGGGAATAACGGTCGATCATCTGTATCATCAGGGCTCTCTACACCGCTCTTAAATTCAAGTGCAAAATTCTCAGCAACTACTTTCATGATGTCCCCCATGTCTTTGGGATTGACTGAATGCTTGCTCAGAATTTCAACGGTTGCCGCCATCAAACTAATTGAACTTGGACCACCTACATCCCACTGAGCATCACGCCAAGCTTTCATAAATCGACATACGGGGCGAACATGAGAACCAATCCTTTTACAAGCATCATTAAACCAATCTTCAACAATTTTAGGATCGCTGTTCATCCACTTGTGCGAACCAGGACCTTCATCTCTTAAGGCTAAGTTAACGGTTTTTGAATCTAATCGCTCGAACATCACGTCATCAGAGTCTGTAGCCATCTTAACAAGGTCTAATGATTCATACATATTACTGGCTGACTCAAGACCTAGGCTACGGTCTTTGGTAATAAAACCCTCATCAGGAATGGCATACATAGGAACGTCAATGTGTGTATTTTCTTCTGCGATTTTAATACGAGCACAAGTTCGCTTGCTTTCAAATTCCCAGCCTGAGTTTTCAGCGACTAAGGACTTCAAAGAAGTATCAACTAAAAGTGTTAGCAGCTTATGGCCAATTTTGGGGTTTTCAAAAATAGTCATTGGCAAATATGTACCATCATCTATATCCATCTCTTGACAGGGCTGAAAGGGCTTATTTAACGTGTCGTATTGGAAGCTACCTTGAGTCCAAAACCTAGGCTTTAGTATTATAAACCCATGTCTAACATCATCTTCCATCTCGTATATTAAGCGTGCTACAGTTTTCTGTTCTGCTGTGGATAAGTGGCTTATTCTTGTTGATTTCAATCGGCCTTTAACATCTTCTTCTGACTCTGATTTTTTTAAATTGATTGCTACTTCTATGGCTTCATCAAACACTTCTCTAATGCGCTTACGAACATGGGCTCGCAATCTTTTTAGCTTATTCCTTTCACTGTCTGTTAGTTCCAATTTTTTTAATAAGCTATCATCACGGCCCATATAGTATGTATGTAAACTCCACTTCATATTTTTTTCTCCGAATATGGTCTATCGACACTAGTTACTAATGGTTTAAAAAGTTCTGCAGGCTCATTAAAGAAGTCTCTTAATGCACCATTTTTTGCGTATTCTTCTGAAACAAGTTGCTTTCCTCTGCCAGCAAGATCAGCAAGAGAACTTGGACTAGAATTATCTAAAGTAATATCACTCGCAGCTTCATTTGGTACCTTACTATCAAGCTTGATATAGTTACCCGATGCATTATAAATAGCCAATTCTCGTTCAAGCATGTTTTGATGCAAAATTTGGTTTGCAGCCATAGTGCTTAACACTAACCTTTCTCCCATCCCCCACAGTCCAAGATACCCGCCTTTCCAAAAAGACTTAGAGCTCAATAAATTTGGACTTACTGCATATTCGTCGCCCATCGTACCAATATTCAATATGTGAATATCTTCGTAATCTGCGTGTGGAAAATCCAATTTCATATCACCAAAAACTTCATGCAAAGCTATGAAACTTGGGTTATTGGCTACAAGGCCACCATCTATAAATCTGAAGCCTAAATCTTCAATATAATGTGGCGCAAAATAGGTTGGAGCAGCAGAGGTTGCCATGGCTGCATCGATGAGGCGTATAGTTCCATCTCTGGTAAAATCAGGATTATGCGGAGTTTTAAAAAACAGAGGCTTTCCTGTTGACAAATTGATTGAAGGAATCATCACTCGCCTAGCAAGATCATTGAAGGTAATTTCATCTCCAATCATTGCAACAATGGCTTTTCTTAATGGGTCACTTTTATAAGTTGGCGCTATAATTTTTCTAAAAAACTTTCTAGCGCCATCGGCGAAGCTGTGTATAGGAAATATCTTACTGCTTTCTGTAAAAAACACTTCTTTGAGTTCGCGAGCGGATTTACCTTCAGCAAGACCCAATGCAAGAATTCCACCAATTGACGCCCCAGTGATCAAGTCAAAGTAATTACCTATTCTGACATCTGTTTGACCTGTCTTTTGTTCTATTACGTTTTCTAGTTCGGCAAGCACGCTTATCGTGAAAAGTCCTCTAACACCTCCCCCGTTTAAAGCAAGAATTCTTACTTTTTTTGACTTCGTATTCGATTTAATTGAGTCCATAGCATGCTTCCAAAAATTAATTGCATTTCAACACATATGGGGGCGTATATTTTTTAATCAAGGGATTATTGTCAACAATGACAATCGGTTAGGTACTTTGATACGTGAAAATTGAATGAGCATACTCATTTTAGATATGTATATACATTATTTAGACAACTTCAGTGACGGAGTAAAGCTGGCCACTTGCGTAGACATTTCATTACAAAACCTTATTTAAGAACTAACTTTCTAAAACGTTTCTGTCCAATAACGAGCAAAAACTGTCAGCCTCAGCAACGAGTACTGGTTATTTGCAATATCAGAGGTTATTTGAAGCCAAAAAATAGAGCTGATGATCTAACTCAGAAGTGTCCAAAAGTCAGTTTGTCCTACCGTCCGGTTTTCGTTCATTAAGAACTGCCAGATAAAATCAAAAAACTCTTTTCAAACTGCAACTGAAATGTGGACTAATACAAATTTATTATTAATTTTTTATGTAAGAAAAATTGGTAAAACAACCACCAAAAAAGCAGTTAAAGTTTATTGGCATATAGCATCCGATTTATTTCAGTCATTAAAATATAGTAGTTGTTTTTTAAAAGGTAGTTCTGATTTTCGTTTTATATAACACTACCTAAATAATGTTTTCTTTATCTAAATTAACTTAATTAGAAAAAATATTATCGAGATCTTCGTCAATATAAACACCCGTTAATCCATTATCTTCTACAGCAGATTTAAACTTATCTGTACAATACAAACGAGAACCACCTGTAAGTTTACTCTTAAAAACAGGCTTATTTTTTACATCATCATTTATGAAAGCAATCTTGATATAATCTAAAGGATAACCGTCTAAATATTCGCGTTCACATTTTGCTTCATCTTCTTGTCCAAATGTACGCAAGTTAAAGATTACAATAGGTTCACCATCAGCTTTTGTTTCAATAAACTCACCTAAAGGCGCTAATAAATCTTTTAAAGCTTCATAAGCATTCATCCGAAGAGCGATAAACCCATCCATGATACTTATATCGTAGTTATCTTTTAGATAACCAGGTAAAAAAGACAACTCATAACCTTCAGGCCAATACTCTAATAAAGAGTCATTATTCATATGGATATCAAGTAGAAACATGCAAGCATCTTGATTAGATGGCAACATTGGTTGTATTTTTTCAGCGAATGAAAGTATGTCCCACTCAACCATGTCGTAAGAATTAGTAACAGGCTTTAACGAGAACAGCTTCATGATTTACCATCCCAATTAGCATTTTTACGCATCATAACGCTGGCTGGCATCATATGATTTTTAATTTTTATTTTCACGCCACGTAATGCATTTATAAAATCAAGCTTATTTACTTTGGTTCTTAAACTAGTAGACACCCACACTTCATAATTATGGCGATGCAGTCTTCTGTGAGAAACAGTGTCAGGCGTAGCCCAATCATCTGACTTGTTTTTTTCAAAGTTTCTTAGCCATACCCCATTCGTTGGATCATTAATACCAATACCAAACGAGTGCATTCTTAAACGCGCAGCATATGTAAGGCGCTGTCTATAACGTCCCTTACCACACACAATATGATGTGCTTCATGATATGAAGTCGGTTTTGGCTCGCCTGCCGCTCGTAAAAACTTAGCAAGTTTTTCCGTAGGATGATGTTCTTCCTCTGCTAGCTCCTTAACAGAACTACTTTCACTTTCTGCGCGGTAAGACTCTAAGCTTTGCTGCGCGATAAGCAAGTGCTCTAAACGCTTGCGTTCTTTTTGTAAGTGGTCGTAATCTCTTTGCAGCTTTTCCTTAGACGCAGCAGATTTACGGCGCTTATCGTCGTAGTGTTTTTTGGCTAGTAATTCATAATTATAAATAGCCATTTCTAAAGGGCTGGGGTTACTTGGTCGATCTGGCATTGGGTAGCGCTGAAGTTGAATCATCCTTAAATCCTTAAAATTTCCTTTTATTAGCGCGTAAAATAGCAAATAGACTATTGAGGTGCAATTATAAACGTTACACACCTAATAACTGCGATCATTTTATTGCTTACAATGAATTACATAGCGGTCAAATTTCCTATTCATACAACACAATTTTTGACTGACTGGTTCTCGCTCTAAGCCGAATAACAGCTAAGTGCTGTGAGTTCTACTGGACGAACTTGACTGGCCAAGTTAAGACTTTTTATCACCAAGCGACTTTGTCATATCTTTCATTAAAAACCACTTCTAATTTGATTGTTTTTCTAAAGGTATTCAATTTATAATTTGAAAACTATACTATATATAAAACTACCTATATATTTTTCAAAACGGAAAGTAATTTATATTTATAAAACTTCATTTACGCCAATAACTAACAGGCTTTTTATTTATGATTATTTCTGTAACGCTTTTTAAATAATAAGGTAAGGTTTCCATTTTCTACCATGATAGTTCAAATTGCTGATTTTTAACTTCGATGTCATTAAGACCAATATAAACCCCTAAAAGTCTAACCTTTTTACCATCACCACGGTTCACTGCTTCTGTTAGCAAATCTAAAAATATCCCTTCATCAAAGTTAGAATAGGCAAAGTCTTTAGTCGTTTGGTGAAAATCATTGAATTTAACTTTCACTCCTAATTTACTTATTTTTCGCTCATGTAAATACTTTTCAGACCGTTTTTTTAATTCAGGTATCAGCTTATCGGTTAAGATACTACGAAGAGTATCTAAATCATCAATATCTTCAGGAAATGTTCTCTCAACACCTACCGACTTTCTAACTCGTGTTGTTTCAACATTTCTATTATCTATACCTTGGCACCGTTGATAAAGCACCAGTCCGAATTTACCAAAGTTATTATTAATAATTGCCTGATCGACAGCTTGAATGTCTCGACCATATTCCAACCCTAATGACTTTAGTTTTTCAAAAGTAACCTTACCTACACCTGAAATCTTATTTAAAGGTAATTCGGCAATAAAGCTACAAACTTCTGAAGGTGTAATAACAAATTGACCATTTGGTTTATTATAGTCTGAAGCAACTTTAGCAAGAAACTTCAGAGAAGAAATTCCAGCAGAAGCGGTTAGGCCCGTCTCTCTGTAGATTGTTTCTCTAATATCTTGGGCTATTAAAGTGGCTGAACCTTTAAATAATTTACAATCTGTTACATCAAGATAAGCTTCATCTAATGAAAGAGGTTCAATAATATTGGTATAACGTGAAAATATTTCCTGAATATGAGTACTCACTTCTTTATATACATCCATTCGAGATGGTACAAGCACCAAATTTGGACACTTTTTCAGTGCCACACTCGTTGGCATTGCTGAACGAACACCAAATTCTCTTGCTATATAATTACAAGTCGAAAGTACACCTCGCCTTTTAGAGTTTCCCCCCACAGCAACAGGAAGATTTGCCAACTCTGGCCTATCTCTAATTTCAACAGATACAAAGAATGCATCCATGTCTATATGGATCAACTTCTGCATGTTATTTAAAATTTCTTTTAAGTAAACCCATTATATTTACTCTAGTATCGGAGTTTTTCAAGGTAGTTGTCCGATTTTCCCGTTTTATGCTGCTGCCTGAGCCTGCACGATTTCCCGCTCCG
>NZ_JBEOOG010000108.1:0-9048 GCF_040308965.1 Pseudoalteromonas sp. MER144-MNA-CIBAN-0113 | reverse complement strand
TCTTGGTCGAATGATCGGATCATGGAACGAGCATTTAGTTCCTTTAAATTAGTAATTTCTTATCCGAAGCTCAGGTTGGTTACGAATGGCATAAGCCATTCGTACTGGTTTAATTATAAGCTTTCTATTTTAACTTTTTGCTCTAGTAGCTTAGTTTTTGCATCGGTAAATTCAGCTAGCTTAGCATTTTCTTTAGCAAGTACCGCTTCAGGTGCATTGTTAACAAACTTTTCGTTAGCCAGTTTGTTTTGCACTTGCGCTAGGCCTTTCTCAGCTTTTTCAAGTTGCTTGTTAATACGTGCAAGCTCAGCTTCGACATCAATTAACCCCGCCATTGGGATCATAATCTCAAGGTTGCCAACATAAGAGGTTGCACACGCTGGGGCATCGTCTTTGTTTTCAAGCAGAGTAAATGCTTCAAGCTTAGCGAGTGACGCTAAAAACGATTCATTTTCGTTAATACGGCGCACATCGTCGCTCGATGCATTCGCTAGTAATACCGATAGCGGCTTGCTTGGGCTAATATCCATTTCACCACGAATATTACGAATTGCTAAAATGAATTGCTTAACCCACTCTAAGTCATCCATCGCTTGTGAATCAACATTGGCTTGGTTATAAACAGGGAACCCTTGTACCATAATGCTAGTGCCTGTTGTTTCAAGCCCTGCAAGTGGCGCTACACGTTGCCAAATTGTTTCTGTAATGTAAGGCATCATTGGGTGCATTAAACGCAGTAAGCTTTCAAGTACGGTAATAAGTGTATGACGTGTACCACGTTGCTGAGCTTCATTGCCTTTAAATAGTACCGGCTTAGTTAGTTCTAAGTACCAATCACAGAACTGATTCCAGGTGAATTCATATAATGTGTTCGCCGCTAAATCAAAACGGTAGTTATCAAGGTGCTCGGTATAGGTTTTAACCGTGGCTTCATATTGACCTAAAATCCAGCGATCAGCTAACGAGTACTGCTTTTCGCTATCGTTAAAGCCACAGTCTTGCTCTTCTGTGTTCATTAATACGTAACGGCTTGCGTTCCATAATTTGTTACAGAAGTTACGGTAGCCTTCAAGGCGGTTCATATCCCAGTTAATATCACGACCAGTTGAAGCCATCGCTGCTAAGGTAAAGCGCAGTGCGTCGGTACCGTGTGCTTCAATACCGTTTGCAAATACTTTGCGGGTATCTTTTTCAATTTTAGCGGCAAGTTTTGGCTGCATCATATTACCAGTACGTTTTTGTACTAAGTCTTCAAGGCCAATGCCGTCAATCATATCAAGTGGGTCAAGTACGTTACCTTTAGACTTCGACATTTTATCGCCGTTATCGTCACGTATTAAGCCAGTTACATACACGGTTTTAAAAGGAACTTGTGGTTTGCCGTTTTCATCCTTTATAAAGTGCAGCGTCATCATGATCATACGTGCAACCCAGAAGAAAATGATATCAAAACCGGTTACCAACACGTCAGATGGGTGGAAGGTTTTTAAGTCATCGGTATTTTCTGGCCAACCTTGGGTTGAGAAGGTCCACAGTGCTGATGAGAACCACGTATCAAGAACGTCTTCGTCTTGGCTAAGCGCTACGCTATCTGCAATATTGTTATCGCGGCGTACTTCTGCTTCATCACGACCAACGTATACGTTGCCTTCGCTGTCGTACCAAGCTGGAATACGGTGACCCCACCAAAGCTGGCGTGAAATACACCAATCTTGTACGTCGTTCATCCACGAAAAGTACATGTTTTCGTATTGCTTAGGTACAAATTGGATGTCGCCGTTTTTAACTGCGTCTTTTGCAGGTTCAGCAAGTGGTGCAACACGTACATACCATTGGTCAGTAAGTAGTGGTTCAATAACAACACCAGAGCGGTCACCGTAAGGAACAGTTAGGCCATGGTCTTCAATTTTTTCAAGTAGGCCTAGCTCTTCAAATTCAGCAACAATGGTTTTACGTGCGTCAAAACGGTCAAGGCCATGTAAGCGCTCAGGAATTGGCGCATCAAATTTAAGTTCTTTACCATCAAAGGTGTATGTTTCACCTTGGGTTAAAATAGCCGCGTCTTTGTCGAAGATGTTAATCATCGGCATCTTGTGGCGCTTACCAACTTCGTTATCGTTAAAGTCGTGCGCAGGGGTTATTTTTACACAGCCCGTACCTTTGTCTTTATCGGCATGTTCATCGGCAACAATTTTAATACGACGATTAACGATTGGTAGTAAAACCTCTTTACCGATTAGGTCTTGGTAGCGCTCGTCATCTGGGTTTACTGCCACACCTGAGTCACCCAGCATGGTTTCTGGGCGCGTGGTTGCAACAACAATGTAGTCTTTACCGTCTTGTGTAGTTACGCCATCAGCAAGTGGGTAACGTAAATTCCACATGTGACCTTGCTTGTCTTTGTTTTCAACTTCAAGATCAGAAATAGCCGTGTGTAATTTTGGATCCCAGTTAACTAGGCGTTTACCACGGTATATTAGGTTTTCTTTATGAAGGCGTACAAACACTTCTTTAACAGCTTCAGACAGGCCATCGTCCATGGTAAAGCGTTCACGATCCCAATCAACAGAAGCACCAAGGCGACGTAATTGTTTGGTAATCGTGCCACCAGACTCGTTTTTCCATTCCCAAATTTTATCGATGAATGCATCACGGCCTAAATCGTGACGTGTTTTACCTTCTTCAGCAGCAAGCTTACGCTCAACTAGCATCTGCGTGGCAATACCTGCGTGGTCAGTACCTACTTGCCATAACGTATTGTTACCTTGCATACGTTTAAAGCGCGTTAAGGTATCCATGATGGTATCTTGGAAAGCGTGGCCCATGTGTAAGCTACCCGTGACATTTGGCGGCGGGATCATAATTGAATATGGGGTGCCTTGGCCAGATGGCTTAAAGTAGCCTTTTTGCTCCCAGTCTTGATAGAGAGACTGTTCAATATCTTGCGGATTGTAGGTTTTATCCATTACACAGAACCTTAAATAAGTACTTAAATGAGTTAGTTAGCTTTGTACGCAGTGAGCGTTAGCGATTAATATCTTGCGTGGTGATATTGGCACCGAGTTGGCGTAGTTTTTTAAAGCGCTCACGAGCGGCTTGTTTGGCTACGGGCTCTACGGGTACAAAATCAAAAACTTGGTTAAACCGACGAATAAAATCCGGTAAGTGATTGGCCAAGTTAATTAATACTTTACGATTACCAACGGGTGGTGTTGTGCCTATTTCTACAGGTGCGCCGCCTTTTGGGCCTTCGCCTTGTAAATTGTGAGGTACAAAACTGTCGGCATCAAATGTCCAAATAGTTTCGTCAATGCTGTTGGCGGTTTCTTCGCTATCTACAAAAATAAATACGCGTTGACCAAGCCGATACTGTTGCCCAGCTATTTGAGCTGCTAAAGCAAAGTGATCATCGGCTTTAGCTAATGACTCATCTTGTTGCTTTAAAATGAAAAACTGGGCATTCATGTTCATTGTATCGGGATTTCCCATGACATTGATTGTGCTGTTATTAAATACACACAAATTAAGAAGAGGATTTTGCCATATAACGGGGTTTGCTTCAATTAATACCCAATAAATAAGGCGCTTTAAAAGCGCCTTATTTTATACTCTACATTGAGCTGTGAAGCCCTGTGTTGGTTTGTTAGTCGTGAGTTGCTTCGCTAATACCAGCTCGGTTTAATAAATACTGAGTCAGCATAGGAACAGGGCGACCCGTGGCACCTTTTTTAGCACCACTGCGCCATGCTGTACCGGCAATATCTAAATGAGCCCAGTTATACTTTTTAGTAAATTTAGATAAGAAACAGGCCGCGGTAATAGTACCTGCAGCGCGCCCACCTAAATTAGTAAAGTCGGCAAACGGGCTTTCAAGTTGATCTTGATAATCATCCCATAATGGCAGTTGCCATGCACGATCGCCACTTTGCTCAGACGCTTTTAATAAGTCATGCGCCAGTGGATTATGATTAGCTAATAAACCTGTAGCATGGGCACCTAAAGCAACAATACATGCACCGGTTAAGGTTGCAACATCAATCACGGTTTCAGGCTCAAAACGTTCAACATAGGTCAGAGCATCACATAATACTAAACGGCCTTCGGCATCGGTGTTAAGTACTTCTACCGTTTGCCCAGACATAGTTGTTAGTATGTCTCCTGGGCGATAGGCGTTTGAGCTTGGCATGTTTTCACAGCCGGCTAAAACACCAATTACGTTTATAGGTAGCTGCATTTGTGCAAGTGAGCGCATAGCGCCAATAACACCAGCTGCGCCCCCCATGTCGTATTTCATTTCATCCATGCCTTCGCCTGGTTTTAATGAAATACCGCCTGAGTCAAAGGTTAAGCCTTTACCAACGAGAACGATAGGCGCTTGGTCATCGCTTGCGCCTTTGTAGTTAATTACCGACATAACTGATTCGTTATCACTGCCACGACCTACTGCTAGGTATGAGTTCATTCCTAGTTCGGCCATTTTATCTTCGCCAATTAGCTCAACAGTGATGTTATCAAAATTAGCTTCCAGTTCTTTGGCTTGCTCGCCAAGGTACGCTGGATTACAAATATTAGGCGGCATATTAGCAACGTCTTTACACAGCTTACTACCTGCTGCAATCGCTAAACCATGCTCAATGGCACTTTCGCCTATAGTCAGTTCGCGGCGCGTAGGCACATTAAACACCATTTTACGTAGTGGGCGGCGAGGGTCTACTTTTTTACTTTTCAGCTGATTAAAGGTGTAAAGGCAATCTTGTGTTGTTTCAACAGCTTGACGTACTTTCCAATAGGTATCACGCCCTTTAACATGTTGCTCAGTTAAAAAGCATACCGCTTCCATCGAGCCTGTTTCGTTTAAGGTATTGATGGTTTTAGAAATAATTTGTTTATATTGCTTATCGTCTAGTTCGCGTTCTTTACCGCAGCCAACAAGTAAAATACGTTCGCTTAAAATATTAGGTACATGGTGTAATAGTAATACTTGCCCTGGCTTACCTTCTAAGTCGCCACGGCGTAATAAATTTGAGATATAACCATCGCTGATTTTATCAAGTTGTTCACCAATGGGGGATAACCTGCGTGGTTCGTATACGCCAACAACAATACATGCACTGCGTTGTTTTTCTGGGCTACCACTTTTTACGTTGAATTCCATTGTCACTCCTGATTTTGAGTCATCTATAGAAGCTAAGTTGGGACTAAAAATGTGTTTTCTAGTCTTTTTACCTAAATTTTTAGGTCTAGCGCTAATATTAGTAGATTTTACTCGACTCTTACTGTGTATTTGAACTTTATATGCTTAAGGGTTACTAATGCAACATTATATCGTGATGTTAGGTAGGATAATTAATATTGATGGCTTATAATATGTGCTTAATACTCATTTAAAATGAGTGAATTAACTAGTTCACTCATCGTTTTTTATTATTATATTGAAATTCCATGTTTAACAGGGGCGAATGTTGCTAATTTTCCGTTATTTGACCGCTGAGGTTTTAAAATCGCAGGTCGCCGTATTTTTAACTTTAATGACCATATTTTTGTCGCAAAAGTTTGTTGTTATTCTTGGTGATGCCTCAGAGGGGAGTATCCCAGCTAAACTCGTGTTTGCCATGATTGCGCTTAAGTTGCCGCAGTTAGCATCGTTAATTTTGCCACTGAGTTTATTTTTAGGAATTATTTTAGCTTACAGCCGGATTTACGCCGACAGTGAAATGACAGTACTTAAAGCCTGTGGCGTGAGTGAGTGGTATGTAGTGCGTATTACGCTAATTTCAAGTGTCATCTTAGCGTTACTGGCTGCCGTACTTACTTTGTATATTGCACCGTGGGCAAGCGAACAAGAATACCAACTTAAAGAGCAAGCCAAAGCTGATGCTGGTTTATCTGCACTTCGAGCTGGACGTTTTCAACAAACCGGTAACGAAAAAGCCGTGGTGTTTATTCATAATATTGAAAATGGCGGCAAAGAGCTCAACAAAGTTTTTGTGGCACAACTACCCGATAGTGAAAAAAGTGACCTAGCGCGTTTAGTTTATGCAGAGCAGGGCGTTGTTATTGAAGCGCAAAATGGTGAGCAGCAGTTAGTGCTCACTGATGGTAAGCGCTATGAAACTGACGGCGAAGCGCCTTCACTTAACTTGACTGAGTTTGATGGTTACAGCGTACAAATTCGCGAGCAAGAAATAGAACATCAACGTCGTAAGTTAGAAGCCGTGCCAACTCGTGAGTTAATGTCTATTAACACTCCAGAAGCAATTGCACAGTGGCAATGGCGTTTAGCTATTCCGTTATCTATTCCATTATTAACTTTACTAGCAGTACCCCTGAGCGTTGTTAATCCACGCCAAGGTAAATTTGCTAAATTAGTGCCCGCTTTGAGCTTATATTTAGGGTATTTCATTTTACTCAACGCGGCTAAGTTTGCGGTAGAAGATGGGAAAATTCCGCCCTCTATTGGCCTATGGTGGATTCACCTAAGTGCATTATTTATAGGTAGTTTATTAATTATTAAAGGCCGCCCATTAGGTGTTTGGCTGAAGGCTGTCGTGACTAAACGGGAGCAACACATATGATGAAAACGCTTGATTGGTATTTAGGCCGTAGCATTATGCAAACGACTGGATTTGCACTAATGGTGTTGGTGGGGATCAGTACTTTAATAAAATTTATAGAGCAACTTAAATCGGTTGGCCGAGGTAGTTACGATATTATGACCGCCTTGCTATATACCATTTATAGTATGCCCGGCGATTTAGTGGTGTTTTTCCCAATGGCAGCACTTATTGGTGGCTTAACTGGGTTAGGCGCTTTAGCTTCTAATAGTGAGTTGGTAGTAATGCAAGCCGCGGGTATGTCGCGTTTACAAATCATTGGCTCGGTAATGAAAACCGCAATTTTTATGGCGCTGTGCGTAATGGCGCTAGGTGAGTGGGGGGCGCCCGCTGCTCAGCTGCACGCCAAAGAAATGCGTAACCAAGCTATTCATGGCGGGGATGTATTTAATGCACAAAAAGGCGTGTGGGCTAAAGATGGCAGTAACTTTATTAATATTGAAGATGTTGACCAAAATGGCATGCTGCGCGGCGTTAACATGTATCATTTTGATAAATCGTTATCACTAACACAAATCACCAAAGCAAAAGAAGCCGTAGGGCGAGATAGTGGTTGGCTATTGCGCGATGTGAACAAAGTATTGATCAGTGAAGAGCTAATTACCACTGAACAAGTTTCTGAAGAGTTTTACCCGTCGCAGCTTACCGCCGAAAAACTTGGCGTGGTTTCAGTAAAACCAGAGTCACTGTCATTTTCAGGATTGTGGTCATATTTAGCTTATTTACAGCAAAATGAGCAAGATACAAGTACCTATGATTTAGCACTATGGCGTAAATTAATGCAGCCCGTGTCTATTGCCGTAATGTTGTTGGTTGCTTTATCGTTTATATTTGGTCCACTACGCACTGTAACTATGGGCGCCCGCATAATTATGGGGGTGGTAACCGGTATTGTGTTTCACCTAACCAATGAGATATTTGGGCCTGTGGTAATGGTATATCAAATTCCAGCCATTGTAGGCGCTGTTCTACCGAGCATTTTATTTACTGGGTTTGCAGCTTATTTAATGAATAAGCGGGTGTAGCTAGACTTAAAGCTTAAATAAAAAACGCGGCCTTTGTAAAAAGCGCCGCGTTTTTTTATGCTTTAACTTGAGGTTATACCAATTCGCTTAATCAAGTATTATTGCGGATTGATATCAATCAAGTTCGCGATACACGCGTTTATTTTCTTCTTTGGTGAGCGTAACCACTTCGGTTTTTGATAAGTAATCTTGTAGTGCTTTTTTATTTTTAAAATCCACTAATACCACTAAATTACCTAAACCCAGCAATGCGCTGATACTGCGGATAATAGCTTGTGGCCAGCTAATTAAACTTCCTTGGTTGGTTTGTACTTTTAAGCGCCATGCGCGCATACCAATTGTTTGCCCGCTTTTGGTCCAAAAGTAACTAAAAAATATAACATTTACGCCCACAAACAACGCACTGCGAATGCCATCTAGTAAAGGTGAATTATCTATAAATGCAGCAGGGTCTTGACCTTCGGTTTGTTCAATAAGGCCCGTAGAAATTAAAACTTGAATTGCAGCAAAGTACAAAATAGCGGTTAGCATAGATAATGAAATGACGACTAAAGAGTCGTATATTAGCGACGCAAAACGGCGCCAAAAGCCAGCACGTGGAAACTCACCCGACATAAAAATACTCTCACTGTTAATGTGTGGCTAGTTTAGCAAATAAGCCGCTAAATACTACCTATTACGCTAGGTGCTTAACCAGCTATTGGTTCAAATGTTAATGGTTGCCTAAATGTTAAGCGGTTGATCACGCTTAATACATAAAACGCTTGCCGCTTTGCTCATTGTTTGTATAATGCTAGGCAATGAGATGGAAGAGGGTACATAATCTTTCACTCTTAAGTGGTTTTTCTTTATCTTCTCGTGTTTAGAAGGTTAAAGAAAAATGATGCCAGCGTGATGAAATTGGTATACATGGGGGATTCAAAATCCCCTGCCGCAAGGCGTGCCGGTTCAAGTCCGGCCGCTGGTACCACTTTTTATAGCCCCTGCTAGATTTAGCAGGGGTTTTTTTATGCCTTAGATTTGAGTGGCTGAACTTGAGCGGCACGTGAGGTGCCGCTGTTATAAGTAAAAGTCCGGCCACTGGGTGAGAGTGAACCGAAACGTAGTTTCGCAGTGACTCGAAGTGAGTTCATGGATGAACGATGGATGCAGCTTCAGGGATGAATTATTTATTCAGCTATATACGTTATAGCCCCGACCAAATTGGTTGGGGTTTTTTTATGCCTTAAATTTGAGTGGCTGGACTTGAGCGGCACGTGAGGTGCAGCTTTTATAAGTAAAAGTCCGGCCGCTGGGTGAGAGTGAACCGAAACGTAGTTTCGCAGTGACTCAAAGTGAGTTCATGGATGAACGATGGATGCAGCTTCAGGGATGAATTATTTATTCAGCTATATACGTTATAGCCCCGA
>NZ_JBEOOG010000107.1:0-9131 GCF_040308965.1 Pseudoalteromonas sp. MER144-MNA-CIBAN-0113 | reverse complement strand
TCACTCCTGTGATTAAAAAGAAATGAGCTTAGCGAATATAAAATAAATGTTTAGGTGTGGTTTAGCCGACGGTTACGTATTATCTAATAGTGCAGGTACTTCATCTATAATATCAAACCAATCTGGTTTAAAGCCTTTATAAAAATTTCTTATTTTTGAATGTGTGACTTCTTTTTTTAATAAAGCAAGAGAGGCTCTTGCTACTGGTGTGACACCTGAAAATAAATTAATATGTTTCTTATCGTGATTTATTTCTATATTTAATTCCGGCCTAATATTTTTTACTACATCCATATCAGTTGGAGGGGTTTCAAACTCTTCACTTAACCAATTAGTAAAATCCGTAAGTTTACCTGGTAAGTGTTTAATATTAAAAGCCTCTAAGCTTCTTTTTTCGATAGATGTTAAACTAGGAATTAGAATATAACTCTGTAAACTTGTACTACCTGTTTTCGCTTTAAACTTCTCAATTTGATGATAAAATAAAGGTTCTTTTAAAGCTGTGCCAATAAATATAAATGTATACCGATGAAAGTCTCTAGCTAACTCACTATACCATGCTGGCTCTGTCGCGGAGCCACTACCATACTCTTGAGCTGAAAATATAAAACCATTCTTTGGTGATCTGATATCACCATTTAGCTTAATGTAATCAAGGCGTTTGAAAAATTGGTCGGGCTCGATAATGTTGTCATTTCGGTGTCTAGTTTCAAAAGGCTTATTAAGATAGCGACCTGCTGCAGCCTCAAATGCATCATCTATATTTAAAGAGTAAATTCTAAAAAAAGGATATTTCTGCAGCTCTATATATTCTTTCGATGGAGTACAAAACTTAAATTTACTATCTAAAAAATTATTTACTTGCTCTCCCAATATTCCCTTTGCCGCAGAGTATACTTCTGACAATGCTTCACCACAATACTCCTCTCCCATTTCACGAGCAAGTAACTCCGCAAGCTCACCACCCAAAGGGATATCCTCATTCCGTTTATTCTTGCAACCTTTAGAAGCACCTGCCCCCAGTAGTAAAACCAACCGACCGTTAAGCATTGCATTTTTAATATTTTGATCCACTAAATAATCCCTTACATTGAATAACTAAATAATTTTTCATCTTAGAATTACATTTATAGTTAATACTTTCAATAAGTTTTGTTAAACCTAATAGAATAGTCTCAAGCCTGAAAACAAGCTGGATTTTGACTATTTAAGCTATCGCGATTTATACAAAATTATGCTCATTATCAAGTACACTATAAATATACTGACACCACCTAATAAATTACTGTTAATAATTACTGCTTTAAAAGTCGCTTTTCTGGATTATTTAAGTACTTTAAGCCAATGGTAACTATGCGTTTATGTACCATTGTTATAACGCGTATTTGCACATTGCCAATAACAACAATATCGCCTTTACTGACTTCTCCTGAAAGCTTTTGATTGATCACTTCTTCCAAGCTTATCTCTTCTGGGGCGTCTATTTGCATGTGATAAGAGTAAAATATATCGCCTACCAACGTTACCCCTTTCACTTTAAGTTCGTTGTGGGCTAAGTGGCTATCTTGATGGTTTGTTTTATCGGTTGCTGTAAAAACTAAATCAACAAAAGGTCTGTTATCTGGTTTTAAAACAACAAATAAGTGGTCGTTTGCTTTTAACTTAGTTGAGCCTCGTGGCGGTATGATTGACGGGCCCCGTGTGATCATAGCAACAACCACGCTCTCAGGAAGTGCCGCATGTGACAAACTGCGCCCAGAAACCCGAGAAACATCACTTAATGTGTACTCTACAATTTCTATATCAAAAATGTGAAGGGTTAGGCCTTACATCTTGCTAAGATCAAAAGCTAATCTCACGTTTAACACCCTTCCCCCGTCATCACGCCCTGAAAATAAGTAATTGATGAGTAATATCGCGCATGGATGCGCGATGAGGCGAAACTAGGCCATGGATGGCCTATCTTCGCCGTTTACGTTCACATCAATTATGTTTTGAAGGATTAAGCGTGATGCTCGGGTGGCGCTGGGAGAGTCCAGAGAGGGGTCAGCGGCAGCCCCTCTTTGGCTGCAGCCGCCAGCGCGACAAAATCTTGAATAAGGTTTTAATGTAGGTCGTGGATTTATCCAGTCAATAGTTAGCAAAAAACCACCAGCCAAGGCCTGCTCATAGCGCTCAGACAAGTTGGAGGTGGGGTAAAGTGTGCAAAGTGAAGCTGAATATTTACCAAAAATTACTCTACCAATATTAATTTTTCTGCAAGCAAACTTAAACAACCATTAAAGTATCGCGCAACGTCAATCACATCGCCAATTGTTAAGCTTCTCAACAAGAAACTCATCTACTTGCTTATAAGTATGCGCATTCACAGAGTCCAAATCAAAACTTAAGATTATGCCATTAACTTTAAGCTGCCTTAAACAACTATAGCCTTTCTTATTTTTCCCACTACCATCGAGCATACAGCTACCCCAGAACTCATATGTTTCACCTACTTTTTTATATGCATTCCAATTGTAATCACTAAGGTCTTCAAAATATATTCCGTCTAGTTCACTTGCTCTTAAATCGTCTATGCTAGCTGGATTTAATGTTATTTCATTATGAGACAAATTAACTTGAATATTATGTTGGTACTTACCAAATAATGGGTCAGGGCTGAATGCTTTAAATGTTTCTACTTCTTTAGCAACTACCTCCCCAGAAAAAAATAGCGTGGGCCCATAATCAGTTGCACTATCAAAATTTTTATCTACGTTTGAAGTTTCACTAGATAATGTTGCGGGTGTTAATTGTTCATTTGGCAGACAATAGCCCTGCCAGATAAATTTCCCCCCATTACACCCGCCGAGAAAAAAGGTAAGAAAAAATACGGCTAAAAACTTAATCATTGGGTTGGTCTCTGGTAATTATTAGCATTATCACAATCATGGCAATACAGATTACCATACAGCTGGAACTCTGCATCATTTGGAACACTATCTAACCAAGTACCACCATAAAAACTAGGTGGAATATTAAACTTCTTAAATGCATCATGATGATAATCTGCCATTTGCTTTAAGCTAAGCAGCCCTCTTATTTGACCAATGTTACCAGCCTGATAATCATGCTGCACATATTTTATGTGCTGCTTAGCAACCTCTAAGCCCACCTTTTTAATCATCTGCCTCATTTCAACAAAAGAACCTCTGAATCCACCTCGCTCTAATCCAACAGCTAAATTTACAACTGTCGAACGCGCCATAAACTCCCAATAACCAAAACCTTTATTATTCCAAAAAGCTGCAGAGCCTTGACGGATCTCTCTTTTCAAATTTTCAACATCTGAAACCCATAAAGCATAACCAATTCGAGCAACTGGGTCTTTTTTACGTAATCGACTAAGCCAGAAGCCTTCCAAATTTTCAGCTAAAAATAGAGCTCTTTCTTGAGGAGTAATAGACAGGTTTGATCCGAGCATAACTTAATTCCTTGTATTAAAATATCCATTTATATTCGCTAGAAAAGTACCCTTATCAATACATCATGTCAACCGCGCATCTATTGTTTGCAAGTATGGCGAGAATATAGTTGGAAGCAGATTTTGCATCTTCCCAGACCAAACACAAATCTTACGTTTAACACCCTTTCCCCGTCATCACGCCCTGAAAATAAGTAATTGATGAGTAATGACGCGCATGGCAGGATTTTGTTCCCGACAAATCCTAAGTACCTACGTCCATGTAGCCAATGCGCGTTAAGGCGGAACTAGGCCATGGGTGAAAAGCGTAGCTTTGAACGAGAGGCCATGGATGGCCGAACTGGGGAGCGTACAAGGATGTGTAAGTTGGCCTATCTTCGCCGTTTACGTTCACATCAATTACGGTTTGAAGGATTAAGCGTGATGCTCGGTTGGCGCTGGGAGAGTCCAGAGAGGGGTCAGCAGCAGCCCCTCTTTGGCTGCAGTCGCCAGCGCGACAAAAAAGCCTGCATATTTGCAGGCTTTAAACTCACTCACTTTGTTGGGTTTCGCTACGCTCTACCCAACCTACAAAACAATTAAGCTCGTTACTAAGTACGCCATAAACGTTAGGCCGCCGCCCACTAACGCATAAGGTAATTGGGTTTTAACGTGGGTGAGTAAATCACAACCTGAGGCGATGGCTGATACTGCGCTGGTGTCGGATATAGGGGAACAATGATCGCCAAATATCCCGCCACCTAAAATAGCGCCTACCACCAGCGATGGCGGTAAACCAAGCGCTTGAATAAGCGGTACACCAATGGGGATGAGTATGGCAAATGTGCCCCACGAGGTGCCTGTAGTAAACGACATAACCGCGCCAGTTAAAAATAGCACTGGCACTATTAAATATATAGGTAAGTAATCGCCAACCAAAGATGCGACAAACACGCCTGTACCTAGCTCTTTTAAGCTTGCACCCAGTGTAAGCGACAACAGTACTATGGCCACTAACGGCATTAATTCGCCCATGCCTTTAAAGCCGGTATCAACAAGTTGGTGATGGGTAAATTGGCGCGAGCCAATCATTAAAAAATAGGCTACAACAATAGCTAAAACCGTGGCGTACAATACTGATTTTGAACCGCTGCCCTCGGCAAGTACGCCGTTACCGGTATAAAACATAAAGCCAACCATACTAACAATTAGCGTTAACAGTGGCACTAGCATAAAGCGTGCTTTAGAGCCTTTTACTTCTTCTTTTAGCTCGGTTGTTTGTAGCTCTAGTTTTTGTTCAGCCACTTTCATTGGGCCATGTACTTTATCAAAGGCAATGGTATAAAAAACAATAACCAAGGTGATTATGGCGTAAAAGTTATAGCCTACACTGCCCCACAGCACCGATACGGCCGACTCACCTAATTCGTAATTACCTAGCAAGCCCAGTACAAATGCACCCCAGCCGTTTAGTAATATTAAAATACACACAGGGGCGCTGGTGCTATCGATTATGTAGGCTAAGCGCGCGCGGCTCATTTTAAATTTGTCGAACAGGCCGCGAGATAAAATACCCGAGGTAAGCACACTCAGGTTTGACTCTATAAATACCGCTACGCCGGTAAACATAGTTAAAAATCCCACTTGGCGCTTACTTTTAGCAACACCTTTGTTCATCAGTAAATTAACGGTAGCAGCAACACCGCCAGACTCGCGAATATAGGCAAGTAAGGCGCCTATTAAAATACTAAATATGAGTATACGGGTATTACCAGGGGAACTTGCTACCGAAATAATGCGCTCTATGGTATTTAAAAATGTATTAAATACGCTATTTCCTTCGCCCTGAATGGCCAGTAAGAACTCTGATGAAGCCACTGCCACCAAAAGCGCCATAATCACTTCTTTACGCCAAAACACGATAGCAATGGCAATCAGTGGCGGTAAAATAGAATACCAATGCATAAACAAACCTTTTTAATTTTTATAATAAACGCGGCTTTAACAGCCTTGGTTAGTTAATAGTAAGCAGTTAACTTAATAGATTTACACCATTAAGTCACTCACTGAGTTTACTGATTTAACAGCGCCTCATATATTAATGAAACAATAGAACCGTATTGAGCTGTTTCATAGTTTTTACCTACAAACTGATAACGTTTTTCACTACCTTTAATTGGTGAATGGCGTGCATTGGTAAGTAAGATGATGGCTAAATCGTAAGCGGGATCAATCACAGTTACTGTGCCAGTCCAGCCTGTGTGTCCATAAGCTTGTGGGCTGGCATACGGGCCAAAGTGCCAGCGCCGCGCTTGATTATTTCCTGCAAGACGAAAACCTAAGCCGTAGGTTTCATCGGTACTTTGTGGGGTTAAAAACTGCGCCAAGCTACTGGCATTAAAAATTTGCGTATCGCCATAACCACCTTTGTTAAGCAGCACTTGGCACAGCACAGCTAAATCGGGGGCGTTACTAAATAATCCCGCATGGCCTGCAACACCATCAAGTGAGTAAAAAGCACGCTCGTCATGCACTTGCCCCTGTAGCACATTGGTGCGAATATTATCAAAATGAATACGCCCATCGCGGGTATTTCCACTTAGCTCCGTGGCGGCAAACTGCTGACGATTAAAGCCTTTTTTAAGCGGGTTATATAAGGTGTTATTGAGTTTTAAAGGCGCGTAAATATGCTGCTCTAGGTATTCGTCGAGCGGTTGGCCGCTAATACGCTCAATTAAAACTCCTAAAATCATGTAATCAATATCAGAGTAAACATGCTGAGCGCTTGGCTCGCTGGCTAGTGGCACGCTGGTAAGTAGTAATTGTTTAGTGGTGTCGCTGGCTTGTGAAAAAAACGCATCGCCGTAAGCGGTGTCTTTTCGATGAAAATCAAACACTGGCGGATAACCGGCACTATGAGTTAGTAAGTCTTTTACTTGGCGGTGCTCTCGGCCATTACCCTGATACTCTTTTAGGTATGAATGCACCGTATGATTTATGTTTAACTGCCCCTCGCTGACCAACTTCATTAACGCAAAGTTAGTAGCAAATATTTTTGTGTTTGAGGCTAAATCAAAGAGTGTATTTGTTTGCATGGGCTCTGGGCGTAACAACATTAAATCATTTTGCTGATATTGCTTGGCATCACCATAAGCGGTTAATTTTAATATCTTACCCGCTTTAATTACCGCTAATACCGCACCAGGAAAGCCCGCACTTACATCTTTTTCTATTAGCTTATCTACCGCACTAAAATCAATGGTTTTAGCCACTGAGCTATTTAGAGTAGCAAAGGCAAATCGCAGAGTTAAACTGCCGTCAGCAGGTTGAATGTTATCAACCTTAAAAGTGTTAACTCCGTTGTGAGTGTACTGCCCTAAATTAAAGGCATACTCAGTATTTTTTTGCAGGGTATCAAGAGCTAACTTTTTATTATTAATATAAATATCGGCACTTAAGGCACTTTCATTTTGTAGTAATAATTTTCCGCGCCCTTTATACGCTTTAAAGGTGCCACGATTATTTACATATTCTCTGCTGCTGGGGTTGGACTCAGGAAAGGTGGCAATCACCTGAGCATGAGCGAGGCTTTGTATTTGATTAGGAATAAACGGGCGCTGAGATTTAATTGCACTGCTTGCGCCACTGCAACCGGTAATAATAAAGCAAAGCGCAATTGTCAGCGCGTTAAAAAAAGTACGCTTTGCTAACACGGAAAAATTTAAATACACACCCATTCCTTTATTGGTAGAGCAAATAAGGCGCTCTTTGCTGTTTAAATTGCTCAAGCCCCGCTTGCCAACTTTGTTTAATTTCCTCAGCTGAGTGCCCTGCTTCTATGGCGAGCCTTAATTTATCGGTACCTGCGAGCTTATCCATAAAATCGGCACGTTCAAAAAACACCTGCTTAGCCTGTGTAAGCTGCTGGTAAGCATTAATTAAATAATTTAAGTTTAAGCCTGTGATATTACTATGGCGTAAATCAATCCCTTTCACTAGCTGGTCTTTAAATTTAGGATTAAGCGCTGCGCCTTTTATTGAGCGAGGGGTAAAGCTAAAGTCCCCAAGTGCTACTGGTGAATAACCAATAACCTGAAAGGCAAAGTCAGTTCCTCTACCAATGCTAATAGGAGTGGCTTCAAAAAAGCAAAGTGATGGATAAAGCGCAATTGATTGATCGTTGGGTAAATTAGGGCTTGGCTTTACCGGCAAACTGTATGGCGTTGTGCGGCTGTAGCCTGCAACAGGGATCACGCTTAGCTTTAAATCACGAGCCTGATTGATCCACCCCTCACCTTTGATCATTTTAGCAAGCTCGCCTACCGTCATACCATGCAGTACAGGGATTGGGTGCATACCCACAAATGATTTAAATTCTGGTTCTAATAATGGGCCGTCAATGTGGCTAATATTTGGGTTTGGCCTATCGAGTACTATAAATTCAACACCTTGCTCTGCAGCTGCCTCCATCATGTAATGCATAGAGCTTATGTAGGTATAAAAACGTACGCCCACGTCTTGAATATCAAAAATAATTACATCTACATTTTGCAATGACTCGGGGGTTGGCTTTTTGTGTTTACCGTAAATAGAAATAAGCGCAATATCGGTTTTGCTATCAACGGCGTTTTGTACATGAGCACCGGCATCGTGATCGCCTCGAAAGCCATGCTCAGGTGCAAAAATTTTAGTGATGTTGATGTTTTTAGCCAACAAGCTATCAACTAAATGCGTTTGCCCCACAAGAGAGGTTTGGTTAACCACCAGCCCTACACGTTTGTTTTTTAATTGGGGTGCATACATAGCAAATTGCTCTGCACCTACGGCGATTGCATGTTTAGTCTCATTTGCATGTGTAGCAACGGTAAAAAGTGCACTTAGTATAAAAAAGAAGGTAAAAAACACGGTTTTAAACATACAGCAAGGTCCTTTTAAACAAGGCATTTAAAATAACACAGCTAAGTTTAAAGAGCAGCTTAGGTTTTAAGAATTAGCGGTCAGCGGTCAGCGGTCAGCGGTCAGCGGTCAGCGGTCAGCGGTCAGGTAATAAAAATAAAACACCGAGCCTTTTGCAAGCGCAATTTTTATATTGTAGGCGGGAGTTTACCTCGCGCAGGTTTTAGGTTTTAGCAATGAGAAACTGTGTTTCTAACGTGAGTAAGCTCTACGTCCACATTGAAAAATTGCGGTGATATTATTTGTAGAATGTAGCTTGCTGGTGTTTAAATACTCATGGTGATTTTGAACGTCTCATTTACTCCTCTTTCACTTCTCTTTGTGCATTTAGGTTTTTAAGGGCGTTATTCACAAAGAGATTAAGAGGCGCTGCGCTTTTAGAGAAGTGATTAAAACTTTATAAATCAGAAGCTGTGTTTCTAACGTAAGTAAGCTCTACGTCCACATTGAAAATAGACGATAATATTATCTCTAAAATATAGCTTGCTGGCGTTTAAATGCTCATGGTGATTTTGAACGTCTCATTTACCCCTCATTCATTTCTTTTTGTGCATTTAAGTTTGTAAGGGCGTTATTCACAAAGAGATTAAGAGGCGCTGCGCTTTTAGAGAAGTGATTAAAACATTATAAATAAAAAGCGACGCTTTTAACGTAAGGTATCCGTCCGGTGATCACCGCCTAGCCTTTAAAATTCCACGGTAATAGACTATCGATATCAGGTGTTGATTGGCAC
>NZ_JBEOOG010000106.1:0-9285 GCF_040308965.1 Pseudoalteromonas sp. MER144-MNA-CIBAN-0113 | reverse complement strand
ATTAGATTTAACATCGCAAGAACTTGAAATTTTAGAGAGTAATAATCTAATGTTGGCTTAACCAGATCTCAGGTTAACCAGTTAATTTATAAGTATAAAAAAAAGCCGCTTACTGCATTTGCTGTAAGCGGCTTTTTTGTGTCTAGGCTCTAGGCTCTAGGCTCTAGGCTCTAGGCTCTAGGCAGAATTAGAATGTGTAGTTGTACTGAGCACCTAATAATACTGCATGACCTTTTGATTCAAAAGACCATTGCTGTGGTAGCGTTTCGCTTTCTACTTTTTCAGTGAACTTTTGCGTTTTACCACGTAATACACTCACACCTAAATCAACATTTGAGTTTTGATCAATCGCGTAGTTACCACCGAACGAGAACCAGAAACGGTCTGTATCAGGGATAGAAATTGATAAATGCTGTTGTGATACTGGTGATTCATCAAACGCAAAACCAGCGCGAAGCATTAAGTTTTCGCTGTACTGGTAATCAGTACCAATTGAGTAGCGCATTGCATCAGAAAAGTCTTCTGTTTTTTCAAAGGCACTGAACTTATCGCCTGTAGGCGCAGTAACTTGTGCTTCTAATGAATCAAAGCTGCTCCAACCTGTCCATAATACGCTGTAGTGAACGCCTAGCTTTTCATCTAACTGGTGAGAACCAGAGAACTCAGCAATTGCTGGCAATGTAATTTCAACAGAGCCCGGTAATTCAAGTTGTCCGTTTAATCCACCAGGAATAAATGAAGGTAGTTCATTCGAGTATTCACCTTCAAAAGTAATATCTGTTTCTGTACGGTAGTTAAAACCAAAGCGGCTATTTTCATCTAGCTGATACATTAAGCCAACGTTTAAGCCGTAGCCCATATCATCACCTTCAAGGTGAACAGCATCAGCACTTGCAGGAATAGAAGCAATAGCAGGGTTTACAGGAGGTACTACACCAAACTTACGAATAATCTTCGCTTCTGCATAAATTGCATTTAAGCCGATACCAAAGCTAAACTGCTCTGATACTTTATAAGCAACACTTGCGTTCATGTTTACAGTAACAATTTCAGTTTCACCGGCAATTTGGCCAGCTGCGTAATCATCGTTAAACTCAGTAGCAAGGCCAAAGTTAGAAAAAGCACCAAACCCAACCGATACTTTATCGTTTACTGGCATAGTGAAATAACCTGCTGGAATAATCGCGCTTGGTGCAATGCTGTCATCATCTAGTACGCTGTTATCCAAACCGTAAGCATTACCTGTGCCTTTAAGGCTCACATCAGGAATGACAGCCATAGCTGCAACACTAAGTTGCTTCTCTTTAAACAACGTCATTAATGCTGGGTTACGTGCAACCACAGACGCATCGTCTGCTACAGATGCTTCACCTGCGTATGCACGACCTAAACCAGATACGTTTTGCTCAGCAAGCTGAAAAGCCGCTGCAAAAGTATCAGCTGAAACAAATGCCAGCGATGCCGCAATAAGAGTTTTAGTAAATTTCATTGTTGTGTCCTTAGCCAAACTTACTGTTTGGATAGCTATGTGTGTTGTTATTAGAGTTTCAATCCTGCGTACCCTACCTTAATTTTTTATAAAAAACCTTACTAAAACGTTAAAAAAAGCCAAAAAACACGTTTTTTAACGACAATTTAACAACTATTTAAAACTCATCGGACAAGAAGTGTGGTATTAGAGTATATACTCTAATGAGATTAATTCTTATTTGCATTGACTTAAAATACTTTGCAATTTACACTGCAATTAAAATCACAAAGGGAGAAAACTGTGATCATTTTACTTATTCTTGCTGGGCTTATTTTTTGCGGCATTAGTGTTTATTTCTTTTATAAGGCAAATTATTGCGCGTGTACGCGTGCTGGGAAATGTGACAATCCTGTCAATCAATATTGGCTCGCAGCCATTGCCATGGCGCTTATTGCTTTAGGTTTTTGCTGCTTAGCATTACATGTAGAATTAGGCACAATATTGTGCTTAACGCTGATGGGGAGTTGCTTTTTGGGTGGGTATATTTCTGTTAAAACAAACGAAAAAAGAAGATGTAACGCTAAAGCAGTAAATGCTCTTTTAAAAGCCGAGGCAAATTAATCTTATAATCAGCGGGTTTAACACTTGCCTGTATTTTTATCTCGTTATTATTTAAGCTTAAATCTATATCTTTTGCGGTAACATGATGGTTATGTTTAGCGTTGTAAAAAAGCTTCACTTTAGGTTTGATAGGGTTTGAATGATTGCCCTCTAGCACCAACGCTAATCGCTCATTGGTTAACTTAACAATAGTCCCTACTGGGTGTACACCTAAACACTTAATAAATAACTGTACTAACTCTGCATCAAACAGCTGTTTGTTAGCTAACAAATAGCGAAGCGCATTAATTGGCTCATCACCCTCTTGATGCGGTCTATCTGCTGTCAATGCATCGTATACGTCTACAATCGCAATGATCCGAGCTGGGCGGCTTAATTTGCTTCCATCTACACCTCTTGGATAGCCTGAACCATCAAGACGCTCATGATGATTTACAATCATATCAAGCATTAAAGGCGTAATACCTTTTCCGCCTTTCAACAATCCTAAGCTTTGTGCGACATGCTTTTTTATTGCCGTCATTTCGTTACCCGTGACTTTTCCTGGTTTGGAAAATATCCCTTGCGGTAACTTAGCCTGACCTAAGTCATGCATTAAAGCCCCCATTGCAAGCTCTTGCACAACAGCGCGTTTATAACCTAAGTATTTAGCAAACACCGCTGTAAAAATGGTGCAGTTGATCATATGACGCCAGTTGTAACTGTGCTTATCTTTGATCCGAGTTAAAATAGTCATAGCGTGTTCATTACGAAATACAGAGCTCACTATTTCATTACTTATTTCATTGAGCGCTTCAATATTAAGTGACAAACCTGATGTTAAGTCACCAAAAATACTTTGTAGTTTTCTGTTGTGCGCATCATAACTCACACTGGCTTTTGCAAACTCTTGCTCTAAGCTTATAGCAACCTTTGCCTTAACTGGCTTATCTTGCTTAGCTACAGGAGCTTGTGGTTTTTGTTTTTCTTTGTATTTAGCTGGTACGGCGACATCACTTTTTGTAAAGTCGATGAGAAGCTCAAGCACCCCTTCGGTAATTAAACGCTGAATGATTGATTTATCACGAACCAAACCACTGGTTTTAATTTTTATGCCATCCACACTCTCCTGCTGCTTAGTAACGCTATTTACGTACATGCCTGGAACGAGTTCTGATATAGGTAAGGTGATTAGCATAAAAATGAGGGTTTCTATAATTAATGAATATATACTTTAAATAGCATTATTTAGCTATAAAAGTCTAGCTTTTGAGTTCAGGGTAATAATAAATGATTAACATCAATAATTATACGCACTAGCAAGAATAAACCATAAGCTCAGCAATGAATATACGCCTAAAGGTATAAAATAGATTGCTACATATTTTATTATCGAAAATTAAATAAGGTAAGGTAGTGGACTGATTTAAATAATTGTAGGTATTTTGAGGAAGAAACAGGAAATGATACTTTAAACGCAAATGGCGCTCTCGGTAGGGATCGAACCTACAACTTAGCCTCCGGAGAGCAGCATCGCTAAATATTATTATTAGGCGTTAAGTGGTTTTATTTGTAATCCATTGATTCAATTTGAAATATTAATTATACATTGAAGAGTCGCTTAACGCCAATTTAGAACAATAGTCACAGTCTAGTCACAATGACAATCAAATTATTGGTCATTATGCGACCAAATTTGACCATCGCTAAAATAAAAAGCACAATAAAATATGGATTAGTGCAAGGGGTAGGCAATGGCAGTTACTAAAAAAATTAGGTCAGTCAGTTTAAGGCACTGCAGTCTTTCATGCCATGAATTAGCTCGGCCAGCGTACGCATTAAGTAAAGATCTGAGGCACCAGATAAGTAACAGGCAATTACCACAAGAATTTATCACACTATCTCAAACATTAGAACCTGTTCACGTTATTGAGGCTCCTAACAATTCGTTCGAGTTTTTCGCCGGTTGGCAGTGGCTTGATGAATGTAAAATCAGACAAGTGCAAGACATAAGCATAATTATTCATAAACATATTCCAAGCGGCGAAATAGTGAAAACTGCTTGGGCTTATCAGTTATGTAAACATTCCAGCGATCTCCATCGAAGTAGCAATCTTGCTCAACTAACTGAACTGCTTGATAAGATACCCTCGAACATAAAGAAGCAACTCCTAAACGGCTCTTATTCATCTTCTGCTTTGAAAACAGTTTCCAACCTAACAAATGAATCTCGTTCTGCGATCCGCAACCAATTAAGAAAAACAAAAATTACTAAAACTGAAACAGAGCATAAATCTGTATTAAATGAGCTCTTAAGGAGTAATTAATGTCAATTTATTTACTACTAGAAGAGCCAAAGACTGATAGGCCTGAGTACACAAAAAAAATACTCATACAACAGGTTGGGGTGACAATCAAAACAATCCAACAGATTTCACCAAATGTGTATGATGACGAAATCCAAGCTCTTGAGTTACCTAATGACCTAACAGTAAGTTTGCAAGATAAAGGCACATTAGAAGCCATTTTTTCTGAAATAAAAAAAAGTGGTCTACTTAAAGAACAGGCTTGCAATGCCTTTATCCTATCGACCTATGCGCTAAAAAGTGATGAGTTCACAAAAGGACTAATTATTCAGGCAAAAATAATATTGGCAGCCTCCACCCTTATTAAACTTGATAATTACTATGGTGTTATTAAAAGAGCACTAGATGCTATTCGGCTTCTATTTACCGACAGGTTTTGTGCAAGTCTATTACCTGAGTTGCCAGATTTCGCTCTTGATAATAGTAGTCTCATAAAAGAACTAATGCTCCTTAAAAATAAAGGTCGCTATGGGAGTCATCACTTAACTTCGATTATTGCTTTGTTAAAAAACTATCACAATAAGGCGCCACGTTATTATCCGCGAAACGTAAAACGTAAATCTGGTACAGGGTCAAACCCGAAAAGACCTGATTATGCGCCCGCTGAACCAGCTTATATGAGTGATAAAGATGAAGATAACCTAACCGAATTTACAATATCTCCTTTGGAAAATGACGAGAATGATATCAATATCGACGACTTGGAGCACATAGCAGATCAGCAGTCGGCAAAGCGATTTTTTGCAATCAACTTAATTGCACCTGATGAAGTAATGCATTCTTTATCACTTCAGAACCAACTGGCTAAAGCTGCAGCAAACAACATTTTCAGGCGAGAAAAACAACTTACTTGTGAGTATAGGCAACTCACGCGATTTGAAATAACCTGCTTGGTAGAGCACTGCATGAACTATGTAGAGGCTGATGATAATTGCGCTTACCTTCTGACTTGTTTGCTAATTGGTAAGAATCTTGAAGAGATTAAATATAACAATCATTCACTCGTTATTAAAGATAATGGTCCATTTAAAAACCAACCTGTATGGTTATATAAACCGAGCTTACCTGAACATAAAGTTGATACACCTCTTGAAACCTTGCTAAATCGTTCTATCGGGAAAGTGATTATGAGCTTGCCGAAACAGTTAACCTCGGCCTTATCAAAATTACTAACAACCACAATAGATCTAATTCAAATTAAAGATTCTGTGCAATGTATTATCGATACAATAAATAAAGAAAAGAATACTAGGCTGACACTTCCACGAATTATTAACTATCTTTCCTATTTTATGAACAGCAAAGGTGTTGATGCAACAGAAATCGCTTTGCTATTAGGGAAAAGTATCCAGCAAGAGCCTGGGTGCTCATACTACCAAGTCAACGTGGGACAGTTGCTCCAACTTCACCAGAAATTTGTAAAAAATGTATTGGTAAATACCAATCAATTATTTGCGAATGAAATAAACCAACCAACAGAGATAACTGTTGGCAGTCAGCTACAAGTTAAATCTGATACATTAGCAAAGATGTTTGCGCTACTTCACGACCGTTTATCGGTACTTAGAAATATGAAATGGAGCGCCCTAGAAGAATTTCATAATATTTACACCATATATATCCTATATATGCTTAATCTATCCACTGGACACAGACCCGTCAGGCACCCCTATGAAACCCTAAACTGCTTTGATTTCAATGCCGGTACCTTGTATATATCCGATAAAGAAGTAAGGAGCTCACTTTCTGCTAGGGTTGTCGCATTACCGAAAATTGCCATTGACCAGTTACTCTTTTATAAGGCGCACCTAACCAATATCCTGTCATTTATCACGAACATTAAAATCGAAACAGGTAAACAAATTCAAAATGCTCTCACAGCTAAGGGCCCGTTATTTTTCTTTTTAAATGATTTGAATTTTATAGCCGTCACCCCTGCAAACTTAGAGGTTTACAGTAGAGATATTTTGCCTTTAAAGCTAAATTGGCACCGACATTTCATGCGTACCTGGCTGCGTAAGAACCGTATCCATGGCCATTTAGTGGATGGGTGGATGGGGCACATCAGTAGCTGTGGGGATGCGCTCGGCAGATACAGCGGAATTTGCATGGCTGATTTGAAGGACATCGCAACAGTTATTAATACACTTTTGGTTGATGAACTCAAAATTAAAGCGCAAGCCCCCTGGAGTTCTCAATAATGACGGAAGCAAATGAGAAAAAAACATTATTTGGCGCCAAAGAACGAGCTCACAAAAGAAAAAAACACCAACAAGCGATAGAAAAACATACTCATTATCTTATTGCCGATTTGCTACCAGAGTTGACTAAATCGCATGTAAATATAAGTTCAGAACGCTACAAAAGGCAGATAGTCAAATTATTACAAAAAATTGAAGTAGATAACACATCGATAACTGATCTTAGAATTGCCCGAAATTACCTTGCCAAATTCATTAACGATGGTAATAAAAATGAAAAATGGTTATTGGATGTCCCACCCTATATACAAAGGGTTCAAAGAGAAAAACCATTAAGGACTGAAAAGTGGTTTAAACGCAGCAAATCATTAAACCAATGGGTAGAACAATGGTTTGATACATTAGAAAAAAGAAGTGCCACTGAAAAGGCAATTACATCAGATCAGGTACTCGCCAATACTTTAATCTCGGCCGCTATTTTTGGAGGCGTGTGTATTGCTGAAGCGCTTGTATCACTAAGAAAGCAGCTGCTTGAAGATAATAAACCGCTTACTCAAACGGCAGAAACTATCTGGCTCGACTTAACATTTAACGCCAAAGCTCAGGCGCATAATATTTTTCTAAATGAACAACCCATCACTTTACGTCGTTGGTATCCTGACAATTTAACGCTTGCTTGGATAAACCATTTTCTAAGCCTAAGAAACTCCATTAAAGCTGATGAAGTACCTACAGCTTGGCAGTTAGTCAAAGATCAACTTACACACATAGACCCGTCTATCATAAAGACTGTAAAAAGCATGCAGCAGTTTGCTGAGTCTGCGGTCGGCGTTACTGAGCAGTTAAACTGTGTAAGATTAAATCAAGCAATGGTTCAATATCTGGTTGGTAAAGTTCCCTCCGCCTCATTACCTCAGTTAAACCATAACTTACTTGTTGCACGACCTTCCTTTACTGTCATCAATAATGTCCTAGATGAATTAACTCGTATTCCTGCCGCAAGCAAAACGCCTCAATCCCGTAACCATACAGTTCTGGTAAGCAATTATGAACGCGTTGTTACAATGATCAGATCTTGCCTATCACCTATACAAAAAGGCTCAAATAAAAATACACCTAAAGCTGCAATAACTCAGCTTCAAAAACTGGAGTCAAATCAACACCCAAAACCACTGTCCATGCTTATTGAGTGGTTTATCAGTTTGCTTGCTGAAAACAAAAAAGTTTCAACCGTTTCACGCTATTTCTCCGCAATTGGTAAACCATGGCTGGCAGTAACTGCAACTATCGATATAGACGATTTGGATTCCGAAGATTTTGAATCCCTTTACCGCGATATTCTAGATACCCAACTCAGTGAAAAAAACCGCCATTATATGGCTGGCAGGTTTAATCAATTTCATTTGTATCTTAGTCGTAATCATGATCTGCCGCTATTAACGAGCTCTTTAGCTGATGCAACCTCAAAGAGTCATTCATTTATCAAAGCTGCCTTTATACCCGAGCAAGCATTTGAAGTCTTTATGCAATCTATTGGAAAAATGTCAGCAACCTATAGAAGAAAGCAAATGCTCCAGTGCTTGTATGTAATCGCATTTCGCTGCGGACTGAGGCGTGGTGAGTTACTAAAGCTCAGACTTCAAGATGTTGAGTCTTCATCTGATCGCTGGTTATTTGTTCGCAATAACAGGTATGGTAATAACAAATCCTCTAGTGCTCTGCGAAAAGTTCCGCTATCAGTACTTATGAAAATGGAGGAGTCCAAACTCTTTGAAGACTATTTAGCTTATAAAAAATCGCTTGATAATAGCAGTCAAACCCTGCTGTTTTCTCATGAGCAAAGTGTCCATATTCCCTTGGATGGTAACTACGTCAGCACATTAGCAAAGATGCTATTGTCAAAAATTACTGGTTTCCCATTTATCTTTCATCATTTTCGCCATACCACTCTTTCCAGGCTCCAAATCATCTTGGAAAATGATAAAGAATTAATTAAAGAAGTCATCAGCTACCCTGAAGATCAAATTAGAGAAATAAAAAGAGCACTAGGTGGTTTTGACAACCATGAAGTTAAGCGAGACATTTACTGGGCTTTAGCTGGTTTTGCTGGGCACTTAACACCAGAAACAACATTCAACAATTACCTGCACTTTACAGATCGCATAGCGTCCAATAAATTAAAAGACACCCAACACCTTTTATCTATTAATTTATTTAAACAAATTTCAGGTCTTTCGAGCAACATTATCAGCCGCACAATAGGTGATAAAGATGTGACGGAAAAATACATAGAAATCAATTTGTTTGCAACTACCTTACATAGGAGGCTAGAAAAATATAGTCAAAAAATTCTCCTTCCTGAGAGGAGTTTAAACGACAAACACAATAGTCAAATCGAAAAGGATGTTTATCTACGAGACCGACAGGCACCATCTGCCGAGATATGTCTCGCAGTGCTGCAAGCGGCAGAAAAAAAAGCAACCATAAATGAGTTGGTGTTTAGATTTAACCTTGATGAAGAGCTCATTAGTCGGTGGATAATTAAAGCAAAAGACACTTCTAATCTAATAAACCTGAGCTTCGGATAAGAAATTACTAATTTAAAGGAACTAAATGCTCGTTCCATGATCCGATCATTCGACCAAGA
>NZ_JBEOOG010000105.1:0-9396 GCF_040308965.1 Pseudoalteromonas sp. MER144-MNA-CIBAN-0113 | reverse complement strand
CCCCCTTAGCTCAGTTGGTTAGAGCGACGGACTGTTAATCCGCAGGTCCCCCGTTCGAGTCGGGGAGGGGGAGCCAATTTACTACAATCACATAGACATACCCTCTAATTTGCTCTACCATTCTTCTTTCAAAATAAAAACTTTTTTGCTTAAAAAACTAACCATTTGATAACTATTGATATCGAGCTATAATTAGTTTAATAATCATGAGGTTGTGTCCTCCCCCATTTGACATAAAAAGATTAAATAATGGCAGCTTTCAAAAAACTTATTCTTATACAACTGTTAGCTTGGCTGGTTCTTGTGTCCGCTGGTAGTTATTTTATTAGCCAAAATTTTGATAATGCCATCGGCAACGCTCAAAAAAATGCACAAGCGACCGTTGAGCAATACATTAAAAATCTCTCTGCGACAGATATATCAGCAGAAAATCTTAAAAACACGCTTGCAACTAGTGAAACCTTTTCAAATTTTGTTTTACGTGACTATCAAGGCGTTGAAGTATTTTCGGTTAACAATGCAGTGCAATTACCTTTTATTGCTGAGCTTATTCAATCTAGTAGCAACTCAGTACGTCCTCAGTACGCCACAAATAATAACGCCGATATAAAAATTGAATTTAAATTAAACACTACTCACTTGGGTGAGCAGTTTCAAACCGCGTTTTTTGTTATTTTAATTGTTAGCACCCTACTCGCCCTAATACCTATTATATTGATGAAAACCATTGTTAAGCACATTAACGACAATATATGTACGGACGTTGCTGATGTTATTGATGTATATATTAATCAAAACCAACTAGGTGATGATTTTGCAACTAAAATTGATTCACCTGAGTTAGCTAAGTTGGGGAAAAGTTTAATTCCTAGCTTTAATCGTTTATCGCACTTTTTAAAAAGCAAAAACGACAATATAAAAAATGCAGCCCACGATATTAAACGTGAAGCCTACAAAGACGGCGTTACTGAATTAGGTAATCGCAATATGTTTGTTGATTACTACGAAAAAAATATAGAAAACACCGAAATAAGTACATTTGGCTCTTTAGCACTTGTCCGCTGTAGTGAGTTACAGTCAATTAATCAAAGTCGAGGCTATCAAAAAGGTGATGAGTACATTAAGTCGGTTGCAGATATCATAGTAAATATCAGTGGCACCTATTCCAGCAGTCAAGTTTTTAGAGTAAACAGCTCTGACTTTATAATTATATTGCCGAATACCCCGTTAAAAGAAGCTGAAAAATTTGGTGAAAACTTACAATCTCGCTTTACTCAATATATGCAAAACCAAGACCTTAGCTCGGTTGCAAACACAGGTATTGTGGGGTACGAAAAAGCCAAACCTTTAGGTGAGTTGCTCTCTATCGTTGATAACGCAATGAGTATGGCGCAATCTAAGCAAGCTAATGCGTGGCATGTGCAGCGCGATACTGATCTTGTTAATAATGTGAGCGCAGGGTTTGGTAACCAAAACTGGCGTAAAGTGATTAACGAAGTGATCGAGTCTAAAAGCGTCCATTTAGTGATCCAAAATATTATGCCATTAGGCAAAAGCATTAAAGCCTATGCTGAAATTCAAGCCCGCTTCAAAACAGAAGAAAACCAAGCTTTGCCTACCGCTTCATTTTTAGCAATGGCTGAAAAACTCGATATGGCGATAGAAATTGATAAGTTAATAATAGAATCGTCATTAGAAAGAATAAAATCGAGTAATTTATCTGAAAAGTATTTTGGCTTAAATATTACCCCTTCAAGCGCGCATAGCGACCAGTTTATGATTTGGTTAGAGCGTCGTTTGCTTAAAGATACCCATATTGCTTCTAAGTTAATTTTTGAGGTGAGTGAATTTGGTCTGCAACAAAACATTAAAGCAAGCAAACGCTTTATTGACATGGTGCATCGTGTTGGTGCCAGAATTACTGTTGAACGCTTTGGTGTGGGACTCACTTCATTTAAGTTTTTCAGAGATTTAAAACCAGACTTTATTAAAATGGATGCAAGTTATACCCGAGGCTTAGAGGATGATAAAAATAATCAGTACTTTATGCGTTTAATGGTCGACCTTGCTCACCGAATTGGTGTCAGTGTTTTTGCTGAGGGCGTTGAAAGCCAAGAAGAAAAACACATTGTAGAAACGTTATGCCTAGATGGTGTTCAAGGTTACTACATTGAAAAGCCCAAAGACATCTAACGCCTCTACTCCAATTAACGTAAAAAAGAGCATGTATGCTCTTTTTTACGTTCTAAAGTGTGCTTTTATGAATTTTCAGCCGTTAAAATGCTGACAGTTTTTTAATTGCAATGCCCCTTGATTTTAACCCTTTACAATTAGCCCCTTATTTAACGTTGTTTATTTAACTGATAATCACTCAACGTGTTGTTAATCACAGTAGAAAAAAGGATAATACACGGGATTTTATTAGCGTGAGGCACACATGACAGAATACGTCTTGTTATTAATTGGAACAGTGTTAGTCAACAACTTTGTATTAGTACAATTTTTAGGCCTTTGCCCGTTTATGGGTGTGTCTGGGAAACTTGACACAGCCATAGGTATGTCTTTGGCAACTACCTTTGTGCTAACGCTTGCCTCTGTGACAAGCTATTTAGTAAATGAGTATATTTTATTACCATTGGATATTACCTATCTGAAAACAATGAGCTTTATTTTAGTAATAGCTGTTGTTGTACAATTTACTGAAATGGTTGTCAGAAAAACCAGTCCAACGCTTTACCGTTTACTGGGAATATTTTTACCTTTAATAACCACTAACTGTGCGGTATTGGGTGTTGCTTTATTAAATATCAAAGAAGATCACACGTTTTTACAATCGGCCGTTTATGGCTTTGGTGCTGCGGTGGGTTTTTCATTAGTATTGGTTTTATTTGCTGCATTGCGCGAACGTTTAGCCGCAGCAGACGTACCAACCCCATTTAAAGGTGCCTCAATCGCAATGATAACGGCAGGTTTAATGTCAATGGCCTTCATGGGTTTTACTGGATTAGTGAAGTTTTAATATGACCTTGTTGTACGCTTTAATAGCGCTGGGTTTGCTGGCGTTAATTTTCGGATTAATTTTAGGGTTTGCAGCAGTACGCTTTCGAGTTGAAGGTAATCCTGTTGTAGAACAAATCGACACCATTTTACCGCAAACACAATGCGGCCAATGTGGTTACCCGGGCTGTCGTCCTTATGCAGAAGCCATTGCCAATGGCGATGAAATAAACAAGTGCCCACCCGGTGGTGATGCGACAGTTAAAAAGTTGGCTGATTTGATGGGTGTTGAGGCTAAACCTCTAGCCGGCGGCGAACAAGCCGAGCCAGTTAAAACGGTGGCCTACATTCGCGAAGATGAATGTATTGGTTGTACCAAATGTATTCAAGCCTGCCCTGTTGATGCCATTGTTGGTGCAACCCGACAAATGCACACCGTTCTAATAGACGAATGTACAGGCTGTGACTTGTGCGTTGAACCTTGTCCGGTTGATTGTATTGACATGCTACCTGTTGCACCAACAAAACAAACTTGGAAATGGCAACTAGACGCTATTCCTGTTACCCAAATAGATTAGAGGTTTGAGTGGAAAAGTTACTTGAACAAATAAAAAAAGGCACCGTTTGGGCATTTCCTGGCGGCGTACATCCTCCGCAGCAAAAGTCATTATCTAATAATGCGCCTATTGCGCGCCTTCCTTTGCCTGAAAAACTCGTTCTACCTTTAAAGCAGCATATTGGCGCTAGCGGCAAGTTAATTGTAGAAAAAAGCCAGCACGTATTAAAAGGTCAACCATTAACTAAGCCTTCTGCTAACTGGTCGGTACCTGTGCATGCACCTACATCAGGCACTATTATTGATATTACGCCTATGCCATCAGCACACCCTTCTGCTTTGCCTGAATTAAGCATTATTATTGAACCCGATGGCAACGATACCTGGTGTGAATTATCGCCTTTAGCAAACCCAGCCACTGCATCACACGATGAACTCGTTGATGTTATTCATAATGCGGGGATCTCTGGCATGGGAGGCGCAGGTTTTCCAACCTACGTTAAAGCAGATATTAAGCAGCCGATTGAGTTTTTAATCGTGAACGCGGTTGAGTGTGAACCTTACATCACGGCTGACGATACTTTAATGCGCGAACATGCCGCTGAAATAATCAAAGGTATTGAGCTCATGCAACAGCTGCTCAATCCTACCCTGTGTATTATTGGTATTGAAGATAATAAGCCCGAGGCTATCACAGCCATGACAGAAGCGGCGAAGCATAACGAGCATATTTTAATACAAACCGTGCCTACTGTTTACCCTTCTGGCGGTGAAAAACAGCTAATAAAACTGCTCACTAACCGTGAAGTACCTAATGGTGGCATTCCTGCTGATATCGGCATTTTAGTACATAACACCGGCACTTTATTTGCGATACAGCAAGCTGTATACGAAGGCAAACCGTTAATAGAGCGCGTAGTAACAGTAACGGGTAATACTATACATAATCCAGGCAACGTATGGGCTTTACTAGGTACTGAAATTAAGCACTTACTTGATTGCCAAGGTTTTTCACCTGTGCCGCAACAGCGCGTCGTTATGGGCGGCCCTATGATGGGCTTTACCTTACCAACGGTTCGTATTGGCGTTGTTAAAACAACGAACTGCATACTTGCCCCAGATCACAAAGAATTAGCAGAGCCTGGCCCAGAAAAAGCCTGTATTCGCTGTAGTGCCTGTGCAGATGCGTGCCCTGCTTCATTGTTACCACAGCAGTTACAGTGGTTTGCTAAATCAAAAGAATACGACAAACTCCAAGAACATAACTTATTTGATTGTATTGAATGTGGCGCGTGTGCCTATGTTTGCCCAAGTGAAATACCACTCGTTCAGTACTACCGCGTTGCAAAAGTTGAGATTAAAGAGCAAATTGCCGAGAAGATAAAATCTGATCGCGCTAAAGAACGATTTGATGCACGTAAAGCGCGTTTAGAGCAAGAGCAAGCTGAGCGAAAAAATCGCCATAAACGTAAACCTGCAGCTAAATCTACCGAAGAGCAGCAAAAAGTAGCCGATGCCCTTGCCCGCGTTAAAGATAAAACCAGCGATGGTGACAATAAATCAGCTGTAGCAGCGGCAATTGCGCGTGCTAAAGCCAAAAAGCAAGGTGGCGAACTCGAGCCAGATAACAGTGAAGTTGCAAAAGAGCGCGCAGCACGTAAAGAGCAAGCTCGCCTTTATAAAGAGCAAAAGGCACAAAACAATGGTGATGACGAGCCTGTAGATGATAAAAAATCAGCCGTTGCAGCCGCTATTGCCCGTGCTAAAGCTAAAAAGGCAGCACAAGCTAATGAGCAAACAGCAACTGATGACACAACAAATGAATCTCCAGTTGCTGCAGATGATAAAAAAGCCGCCGTCGCTGCCGCCATTGCTCGCGCTAAAGCCAAAAAGGCAGCACAAGCTAATGAGCAAGCAGCAAGCGATGACACTGCAAGTGAATCTCCTGTTGCTGCAGATGATAAAAAAGCCACCGTCGCTGCCGCTATCGCCCGCGCTAAAGCTAAAAAAGCCGCACAAGCAAATGAGCAATCAGTAAGTGATGACGCAGCAAGTGAATCTCCTGTCGCCGCTGATGATAAAAAAGCCGCCGTCGCTGCCGCTATTGCCCGCGCTAAAGCCAAAAAAGCAGCACAAGCTAATGAGCAAGCAGCAGCTGATAACACAGCAAGTGAATCACCTGTCGCTGCCGATGATAAAAAAGCTGCCGTCGCTGCCGCTATTGCCCGTGCTAAAGCCAAAAAAGCAGCGCAAGCTGATGAATTAGCAAAACAAAGTGAAAACACTGAGCCACAAAGCAACGATGAATCTTCAGAAGCTTCACAGCAAACAGCTCAAGAAAAAAAGAAAGCCGCCGTAGCCGCCGCTATTGCTCGTGCTAAAGCTAAAAAGCAACAAAAAGAAGGAAACGATCAGTCATGAAACTAACCATGGCCAGTTCACCCCACAATCATAGTCACAAATCTGTGACACGGTTAATGTTAACTGTGATTGCGGCTTGTATTCCTGGTGTTATTGCACAAGTTGTATTTTTTGGCACCGGTGTCCTTATTCAATTATTATTAGCGTTAGTGTGTGTAAGCGCATTTGAAGCAGCCGTTATGTTAATGCGTAAGCGCCCTATTTGGCCTGCATTAAGTGATGGCAGTGCATGGCTAACCGGCGTGCTATTAGCGATTAGTATTCCACCTTTAGCGCCGTGGTGGGTTATTGTTATAGGGTGTTTATTTGCCATTGTTATTGTTAAGCAACTTTATGGTGGTTTGGGCTTTAATTTATTTAACCCTGCAATGGCGGCCTATGTACTTTTATTAGTTTCATTTCCTGTGCAAATGACGGCCTGGTTACCAGTTACAGAGTTACTCAATACGGGCATTACTTTTAGCCAGCAGCTTAGTCTAATATTTAGTGACTTTACAACTCTTGGATATAGCTTAGATCAGCTCAGAGTGGGTATTGATGGCAGCACGATGGCCACCCCACTTGATACCTTAAAAACAGATATTACTCATAGTCTTACCGTCACTGAAAGTATGCAAAAACCGGTATTTAATGAATGGACTGGCCTAGGTTGGGGATGGGTTAACTTAGCCTTCTTACTCGGCGGCCTTTACCTGTTAAAAACAAAAGTAATTAACTGGCATATACCAGTGAGTTTTATTGCCAGTTTAAGCCTATGCGCTGCAATTGGTTATATTGCCTCGCCAGGCACTGAGCCGGGTCTGGTGTTTCACTTATTTAGTGGTGCGACTATGCTCGGAGCCTTTTTTATTGCCACCGATCCTGTATCAGCTGCAACCACTAATCGAGGCCGCCTTATTTATGGTGCCGCAATTGGTTTAATTGTGTATTTAATTCGAACATTTGGTGGCTTTCCGGATGCGGTTGCATTTGCCGTATTACTGATCAATATTGCAGTACCGCTTATTGATTACTACACACAACCAAGAACCTATGGCCATGGAGCAGTAAAATGATTATTTCTTCAATGGTAAAAAATGGCGCAATATTATGTGGCTTCGCACTCCTTACAACAGGTTTAGTGGCCACAATAAACTCGTTAACGGCCGATAAAATTGCAGAGCAAGAGCAACTGCAATTAACTAATCAGTTACAAGAAGTATTACCGCACAGTAAGTACACTAATGAACTTTCTCAAGATTGTGTGATCATATCAGACCCTTTACTGGGGCCATACGACAACCAAATAATTTACCGTGCACGTAAAGATGACGAACCCGTTGCATTAGTCATTCGTCATGTCACTCCTAGCGGCTACAGTGGCGATATAAACTTACTTAGCGCGATATATCGCGATGGCAGCGTTGCTGGTGTAAGGGTTACTAAGCATGAAGAAACCCCAGGTTTGGGCGATAAAGTTGAAATTAAAAAGTCAGACTGGATCACCTCATTTAATTCAAAAACAGTACAAAGCGAAAGTGACGTGCGTTGGGCCGTTAAAAAAGATGGCGGTCAGTTTGATCAATTTACTGGCGCAACCATTACGCCTCGCGCTGTAGTTGGCTCAGTTAAAAATGCGGTAGTGTATGCACAAAATAACTTTGATGATCTTTTTGCAGCAGCGAATGCTTGCCCTGAGGTAACACCATGAGTGAATTAAAAACCCTTTATAAAGAAGGCCTATGGGGAAATAACCCCGCCTTAGTACAGTTATTAGGTTTATGTCCTTTACTTGCTGTTACCTCCACAATTACTAATGCGCTAGGTTTAGGCTTAGCAACCTTGTTAGTTTTAGTGGGCTCTAATATTACCGTATCATTTGTGCGCAATTGGGTGCCTAAAGATATCAGGATACCGGTTTTTGTAATGATCATTGCCGGTTTTGTGACGATTGTGCAGCTGATAATGAACGCCTACACTTTTGGCCTTTATCAATCTTTAGGGATTTTCATTCCGTTAATTGTGACTAACTGCGCCATTATTGGTCGTGCTGAAGCATTTGCCTCTAAAAATCCAGTGCATTTATCTGCCTTTGATGGCTTGATGATGGGCTTAGGCTTTATGTTGGTACTAATTGTACTTGGCGCTATGCGAGAGCTGATTGGCCAAGGCACCTTATTCGATGGCGCCGATTTATTACTCGGTCCTTGGGCTTCAGCTTTACGCATCGAAGTATTTAGCTTTGATAGCCAGTTTTTACTGGCCATTTTACCACCTGGCGCATTCTTAGGGCTTGGGTTGTTGATCGCCGCTAAAAATGTCATTGATGCACAAATAAAATCAAAACAAGTAACGCCGCCAGAAGCTGAAAAAGGCCCTCGAGCGCGTGTTACTAGCTTAACTTAAGGGGAAAACGCATTAACCTAATAAAGCTAATGCGTTTTAAGTTATATGAATAAAGAAAAACGTCACCAAATACTTACTCGCTTACGCGACGACAATCCACATCCTGAAACGGAGCTTGAATATTCAAGCCCGTTTGAGTTATTAGTTGCCGTTACGCTTTCAGCACAAGCAACCGATGTTGGGGTAAATAAAGCCACTCGTAAATTATTTCCGGTTGCTAATACACCACAAGCCATTTTAGATATTGGCCACGACACACTGCGTGATTACATAAAAACCATCGGCTTATTTAATTCAAAAGCAGCCAATGTATATAAAATGTGCCAAATATTGGTAGATCAGCATAACGGTGAAGTGCCAGAAAATCGTGAAGCCCTAGAAGCCCTCCCTGGCGTTGGCCGTAAAACTGCTAACGTAGTATTAAATACGGCCTTCGGCTGGCTAAAGGATAATGAAGGTAGATACTTTTTAGCAGTAGATACTCACATCCAACGTCTTGCAAACCGTTCGGGTTACGCTAAAGGTAAAACTGTTGAGCAGACAGAACAGGCCATAATTAAAAATACGCCAAATAAAAAAGAGTTTATGTTTAACCTCCATCATTGGTTTATTTTACATGGGCGCTATACGTGTACAGCGAGAAAACCAAAATGTGGAAGCTGTATAATCGAGGATTTGTGTGACTATAAAGAGAAAACTGAGTCATAGCTAAGAGTAGTTACTTTTTAGTTAGTATAAACCTTTTAACAGCCACATTTTTTAGTTTCCATTTAATAAGTTGGCTATTTGGTTCTCATATGAGCCTTTATTAGGCCAGCACCAGTTAAATTGAAAATTTGCGTTAACTTAAGAATAATTTGAATTTAAGCAAGGTGTTGCAATTAGATTATGATTTATTAATTAGAGCCCAGCTTAAACCTAAAATTTAAATACAGAATTCATTGGAAGCTATTTCTGGTTTGTGCCCAGACTGTGTGAAAACTCTGATCACCTTTTGGTCTAAGTATGTTCTGCTTATGATCTATTAATCTATACAT
>NZ_JBEOOG010000104.1:0-9410 GCF_040308965.1 Pseudoalteromonas sp. MER144-MNA-CIBAN-0113 | reverse complement strand
GAAGTCGAAAGATTGAGTCATGTGTCACTCCTGTTTTCTTAATAATACTGAAATGACACAGATTTCTAAACACTACCAAGAAAAAACGATCACACATTTCCCAAGCGGTTTTAGTTTTAAAAAACAATGAACGCTATACAATCAAGCCAAATACCATCGCAACCTTAAACTTGCTTTATCTGTGCATTTATTTTGACTACCCCGTGCGTTACAAGCATGGCCTTACCGATGGTGGAGGCAGTATTGTGTTTATTTTGATGCGGGTTATGTCAATGGGTGGAAATTTTGTAATGATAGGTCTTTATTTATATTGGATAGGGGCTGGGTATTTGAAATCAATTCTTTAGCTCAAGCAGAAATCTCAGCCTTAATAGTTATTTAAAAAGCATTCATCAACACACAAAGTTTTTAACAGAGGGAACGTTATGATTAAAGGATTTATAAGTATTATTTTAATTGCCGTACTGGGTATTACGTTATTAAGTATAGGATTATACCGATTTGCAATTCAGCCTGAAGTTTCACAAACAATTACTTTTGGGTTAATGTGGATTGGCGGGCTTTTAAGTATGTATGGGTTGCTCGCTATGTTTTACAGAGGACTTACTAAAAAGGCATATTAAAGTTTTGTGGTGCTCATTCTTTCGGGTTTAATTATGCTAAAGGTATGGTTTATATAGCGTGTTATATAAAAACCTAAAATTACCTGCTTTTTCTAATTTAGTAGGTTTAATCTAAATTAATATATTAACACATTAATTAAATAATGATGGGTCTTGAAAACAATACTATTAAACCCTTAGCTGTTTGTTTTTTATATTCAGCTACCCTAATTCTATTCAAGTTTAAAGGATTTAAAATGAAAAAACATCTTAAGTTATTAACATTAATGTTAGCAACATTATTAACCAGTAATGCTTTTGCAAAGAATTACTTAACCCTAAATTATGCTTTATTAAACCATAATTCAGGACGTATAGCAGATGTGCAAGTTAAAATAAGCGATACTTATTTACGAACAGATTATAATCTACTTACTAATAATTATACTGTAAAGTTCTCGGAGTTAACTATTATTGATGAAGGCCAGTATGTGCTTTTGCATAATAAACATCGCGCTTACTTTCTTGATTATCATGTGCTTAAAAATAAAGCCAATACCGCATTAAAAAAAATGGCTGCACACATGCCTGGACTTTCTGAAGAACAAATTTACGAGATGAGCATAAACCCAGAAAATGATCCCGATTATTTTATTGACTATCAAGCCTCTGCAAAAAATACTTTTAGAGGTTTTTCTGATGGTGAATATGTTCACAATGTTAAAGTGTTACCCATCCCCAATAAATTTTTATCAAAAGAACAATATGACTGGTTGCTTACACGTGCTAAACAAGACACACATTTTGGTAAAGCTTATATTGAGTTACTTGAAGAACCCCCAATAGAATTCATTCGCAAGTTTCATTACCAATCAGAATCATTACCTATTGAAATTACATATGATGATTTCATTTTACAACTCGAAAGTGTTCACGATTCAAAAATTAACGAGCAAGAACTTCGTGTAGATGAAGACCTAATTAGTAAAGATGTAACGCTAGAAATATGGGAGCTTTTAAATGAGCTTAAAAACATGGCTATTGCTAAAGGTATAATCGAGAAGGGCGATACGTAGTTTTATCTATTTTCATCTGCTTTAAATCTATGATTGATAGTAGTATTAGTGACGATTATTTTGTACTTAAATCATCATATTCACGGTCATAAAAAACCGCTGTATGAAAAAATCATACAGCGGTTTTTTTAATTAATTTTAAGCTTATGCATTAAATTGATTTTTGATTGTTTCAATCGCGCTATCAATATCTATCATTAGCTTTTCACCAGTGCGGCGGTTTTTAAGTTCTACCTTGTTTTCATCAAGGTTACGCTCACCAATTACAAGCGTGTAAGGTACACCGAGTAATTCCATGTCGTTAAACATAACACCAGGGCGCTCTTTACGGTCATCAAATAGCACATCTAAACCTGCATCTTTCAAGCCTTGATATAGATTATTAGCAATATCAGGAATACGGTGCGATTTATGCATATTCATTGGCACAATTGCTAAATCGAAAGGGGCGATGGCTTTAGGCCAGGTAATACCGTATTGGTCGTTATTTTGCTCAATAGCTGCAGCAACAACACGCGATACACCAATACCATAACAACCCATAGTCATTGTTTGGTTTTTACCCGATTCGCTTAATACACCTGCTTTCATTGCTTCTGAGTACTTAGTACCTAGTTGGAAAATATGACCAACTTCAATACCGCGCTTAATTTGCAACGTGCCTTGACCACACGGGCTAGGATCGCCCTCAACAATATTACGGATATCAGCAACTTCGTAGTCTGTTACGTCGCGATCCCAGTTAATACCACTAAAGTGCTCATCGTCTTTGTTGGCACCAGCTACAAAATCAGCCATTACATTCGCCGTTCTATCAACAATAATTGGCATGTTTAAGCCAACAGGGCCTAAAGAACCCGGTTTTGCGCCAATGGCAGCCACAATATCTGTCTCGGTTGCCATTTCTAATGGTGCAGCAACCAGTGGGTGTTTTTCAGCTTTAAGTTCATTTAGCTCGTGATCGCCACGCAGTACTAGTGCAACTAAGCCACGCTTTCCGTCTTCATCAGGGGCGCCATAAACAATCAGTGTTTTAACACCGCGATGTGGTTTTACACCATAGTGTTTTTTCAGCTCATTAATTGTTTTAGCATCAGGCGTTGGGAATGCTTTTAGCTCTTTGCTTGCTTCAGGGCGCGATTCAGTTGGCGCTAGCGCTTCTGCTTTTTCAATATTAGCGGCGTAGTCACTGGCATCACTAAAGGCAATAGCGTCTTCGCCAGATTCAGCAAGTACGTGAAACTCATGCGATACACTACCGCCTATAGAGCCGGTATCAGCAATAACAGGGCGGAAATCAAGGCCTAAACGTTCAAAAATATTACAGTAGGCTTTGTGCATAACTTGATAAGTTGCATCTAAACATTCATCGGTTAAATGGAATGAGTAGGCATCTTTCATAGTAAATTCACGAGCACGCATAACACCAAAGCGCGGACGACGTTCGTCACGTACTTTAGTTTGTACTTGGTACAAAGTAATAGGCAGTTGCTTGTAGCTGTTAATTTCTTTGCGGACAAAATCGGTGATCACTTCTTCATGGGTAGGACCCATAGCAAATTCACGATTGTGACGATCGGTAAAGCGCATAAGCTCAGGACCAAACTCACTCCAGCGGCCCGATTCTTCCCATAGATCAGCCGGTTGAATTACTGGCATGAGCATTTCAATTGCACCTGCTTTATCCATTTCTTCGCGTACAATGTTTTCTACTTTTCTAAGCACACGTAAACCAGAGGGTAGCCAAGTGTATAAACCCGAAGCGACGCGACGGATCATTCCGGCTCTAAGCATTAATTGATGCGATACAATTTCCGCATCTGATGGCGTTTCTTTAAGTGTAGCGAGTATATATTGACTAGTACGCATGTTTTTTCCGAAATAGAGTAATATGTTCTTTTAATTTAGGCGCTCAGTTTACCAGCGGATGCATTGACACTAAAGCGCTAAGTGATTTTTTATCGCATTTTATAGCCATAGTAAGGTTTTAAAGTTAGTTTAACTGAGCTCTATTTGAGTAACCAGATGATGAGAGTCAGTCACTTGCCAAGTAATGTTGTATTCATACAAGTTCATACCATAACTTTGCATGCCTTGTTTTTGCTTTTTATACGCTGGACGAGGGTCTTGTTTTAGCACATTGCTGATAAACGCTTGTAGCTCAGGATAGTGGCTTTGTTTATTTATAAATTCCAAAGCTTGCTCACTAAATTCAACACTCATGTGAGTTTCTGGGCGCGTGTCGGCAAAGCCTGCACTAGCATCAGGTAAAGCGTCTGAATAGGGCAAATAAGGCTTAATATCTACAATGGGTGTGCCATCAAGTAAATCTATACCGGCGAGCAATAACGCTAACTGACCATTTTTGTATTCAATTCCCTCTAACTTAACAGCACTCATCCCTATAGCGTTAGGTCTGAATGTGGCGCGGGTAGCAAAAACGCCTTTACGTTCATTACCACCAAGGCGCGGCGGGCGCACCATTGCTGAATAGCCTTTATCCGCGGTTTCATGAAAACGAAATAACAGCCAAATGTGGCTAAATTCATCTAAACCACGAACAAATTCTTCACGATTAAAATCTGGAGCAAAAATTAGTTTAGCTTTTGCTTCTGGCACTAATCGAGGTTGTCTAGGAATGGCAAACTTTTGTTTATACGGTGATTGAATATGGCCAATAGCCGAAATTTGATAATCGCTCATAATGCTCGCTAACAAATAAAATAGGGGGGTATTCTACCTGTAATTACCATTGGTGGCATTAGCTTAATATAATCAGCATTAAGAGAGTTTAGACTGATTGGTTTAAATATGGAATAAAAAAGGGCAAGGCTAAACCTAGCCTTACCCTTAGATTGCAACTATTGAGTTGTTATTAAAACATATATTGGAAAGATACTGACGCAACATCCATTTCTGGATCAATATCATCATCTAATTCGTAACGCTCATACTCTAAACGCACTTGCATATTGGTTGTGAAAGCATATTCAATACCTGCACCATAAAATACGTCACCACCGTCTTGTGATACGCTAACGCTGCCTACTGGTAGTTCTTGAGTTACATCAGCATCCCATTCAAACCAACCGCCTTTTGCATAAACAGAAAAATCTTCAGTGATTGGCGCTGCAAAACGCGCTGCTAGTGATACCCCATCGATTTCTGCTTTACTGTCTATGTCACTCACTTCATCAAAATTTTGATAGGCAAGTTCAAGGCTTAAATGTTCATTAAATTGAGTACCGATATAACCTTTTAACATTTGCGCGTCGTCATCGAAATCGGTGTCGTTTTCGCTATCTTCAAACTGAAATGAATATTGGCCGTAACCAATACCCGTATAAATACGTGGAGAGTCCATGTCGGTAACATCAGCCTGTGCTGCTGAATTAAAACCCAGTGTTGCTAAAGCAAGTGCAGAGAGAGAAAGTGTTTTAATCATTGTATAGCTCCTTTAAAAAATAAAATCTAATGTTCGATAGATTTATCAAACGTCGACTTACTAATTGCAGTGAACATGCCAATAATTTTTTTGTTCAATATTTGCTCTTAAAGTGTATTTATTGAACTTTTTTGGTGGTTTAAGTACGCAAAACATCCAGCTGTTAAGCGTACTGTTAATTTGTAAAAAAATAAAAATTGTAGAATTTACAGCTTGTTGTAGTTTATACATACCTGCAAAAGGTACTTAATTAAACTTGATAAAGTAAGTTTTCTGTTTCTATCGCTATTTGTTTCATTTTAATGGCGTAATTTTCTAGCTTTTTATCTTCGTCAGTAACAGATGTGAATTCAGGAACGGCAACAGGGTAACCCGTCTCATCCATAGCAACAAAACTTATTACACAATGATTAGTTTCAACTAAGTTTTGGGTTTTAGGGTCGCCACAGCGTACTTGTATGAAAATTTGCATACTGGTTTTACCGGTGTGTGCAATTTTGGCTTCCACTTCAACAATTTGGCCAACCAAAATAGGACGGCTAAACTTAACGCCCGCAACCGATACGGTTACGCAGTAATGACCGCTCCAACCTGCAGCACAGGCATAGCCTGCTTGGTCAATCCACTTCATGACCACACCACCATGCACCTTGCCACCAAAATTTACATCGGTAGGCTCTGCTAAAAAACGAAAAATTACACTCGACGACGCCATAACACACTCTCATTTATTCATATTACTTAACAGCATAGCGCAAAAAAGGGGCCGAAGCCCCTGCAATTTAGGATAAGTTTATAATTTCTTTAGAAAGGTTGTTACATATTGGGGTAGTTAGGACCGCCAGCACCTTCAGGGGTGACCCAGGTGATATTTTGGCTTGGATCTTTAATATCACAGGTTTTACAATGGACACAGTTTTGCGCATTGATTACAAAGGCTTGCTCGCCTTCGACTTCTTGTACTTCATAAACGCCGGCAGGGCAGTATCGCTGTGCAGGTTCATCAAATTTAACTAAATTTACCTTAATCGGAATTGATGCATCTTTGAGTTTTAAATGACACGGCTGCGATTCTTCATGATTAGTGTTTGATAAAAATACCGAAGAAAGCTTATCAAAGCTGAGTTTGCCATCAGGCTTCGGATAGGCAATCTTTTCAGCTTGATCAGCGTCTTTTAAAGTGGCGTGATCGGGTACGTTATCTTTAAAACTAAACGGTAGGGCACCCTTAAATATGTTTTGATCAAGGGTGTTGTATGCACCGCCTGCAAATTTACCTAATGTATGCATTGCAGGGCCAAAGTTACGAGATTGATACAGCTCTTTATACGCCCATGACTTTTTAAACTCAGCGGTGTACTGGGTTAAATCAGTGTTAGCTAAATCGTTTTGTAGCGCATTAAAAATGACCTCAGCGGCTATCATGCCTGACTTCATAGCCGTATGATTACCTTTAATTTTTGCAAAATTAAGCGTGCCTGCATCACAGCCCACTAACAAGCCACCCGGGAAATGCATTTTAGGCAAAGAGTGTAGACCGCCTTTGGCAATGGTGCGTGCACCGTAAGCAATACGCTCACCCCCTTCAAGAGTGTTTTTAAATACCGGGTGGTGTTTTAAGCGCTGAAACTCATCAAATGGGCTCAAATGTGGATTTGAATAATTTAAATCAACAATTAAACCAACCACCACTTGGTTATTTTCGCTGTGATACATAAAAGCACCACCGCCAGTATCGCCACTCAATGGCCAACCGGTTCCGTGAACTACTTTACCCAATTGATGTTTAGATTCATCCACTTGCCAAATTTCTTTAAAGCCTAAACCGTAATGCTGTGGCGAGCATTCATCGTCCAATGCAAATTGATTAATCAGCTGCTTACCTAAATGGCCGCGACACCCCTCAGCAAATACCGTGTATTTAGCACGTAACTCCATACCCGGCATGTAACCGTCTTTTTCGTCGCCATTTTTATCAAGCCCCATATCACCGGTAATAATGCCCTTAACAACATCATCTTCAATAATAAGTGAATGAGCACTAAACCCTGGAAATATTTCAACGCCTAAGTTTTCTGCTTGCTCAGCAAGCCAACGACATACATTACCCATAGAAACAATGTAGTTACCGTTATTATGAAATGTGTTAGGGGTTGCAAAATGAGGGATAGAGGTTGCTTTTTGTTCGTTATTAAACCAATAAATTTCATCGCTTTGAACTTTAGTCGTAATAGGCGCGCCTAATTCTTGCCAGTTTGGCAGTAGTTCATCCAATGCTTTGGTTTCAAAAACAGCACCCGATAATACATGCGCGCCCACTTCAGAGCCTTTTTCAACCACACAAATCATGCACTCTTGTTGTTTTTCTTGTGCTTGCTGCGCGAGTTTAATTGCTGTTGAAAGCCCTGCAGGGCCTGCCCCTACAACAACAACATCAAATTCCATGGTTTCGCGTTCAATCATAATAACCTCTTTATCTATGACGGACTCACTTTTGCCCTGTAGGCAAAAAGTAAGCTAAGCAACCTGTTATTTTGTGATGCAAATTAAACGTTACAGGTTGTGAATAGTTTAAGGTTATTTTAGGTTGACGTTTACGTCAACAGGAAGTAGTCTGATTTCATAAAATAAATAGGTTGACGTATACGTTAGCTTATAGGTTTAAATAATTATGGAGTCCCTATGAAAGTTCTCGTACCAATAAAAAGAGTGATTGATTACAACGTAAAAGCTCGCGTTAAACCTGATAACAGCGGTGTTGATTTAACAAACGTAAAAATGGCAATGAACCCATTTTGTGAAATTGCGGTAGAAGAAGCGATTCGTTTAAAAGAGGCGGGTACTGCAAGCGAAGTGGTTGTTGTGACTATTGGCGCTAAAGCATCACAAGAGCAATTACGCACAGCACTTGCCCTTGGCGCTGATAAAGCGATTCATGTTGAAACCGAGCAAAACCTAGAATCTCTCCATATTGCAAAGTTACTTGCGAAAGTGGTTGAGCAAGAATCTCCTGAGCTGGTTATTTTAGGCAAGCAATCTATCGATTCTGATAATAATCAAACGGGCCAAATGCTCGCTGCATTAACTAATCGCGGCCAAGGTACATTTGCTTCAAAAGTCGTTATTGAAAATGGCAAAGTGAATGTAACCCGCGAAGTTGATGGCGGTTTGCAAACTGTTGCACTTAATTTACCCGCAATAGTCACCACCGATTTACGTTTAAACGAGCCACGTTATGCGTCGCTACCTAATATCATGAAAGCTAAACGTAAACCGCTAGAAGTTATTGCGGCCGATTCGCTAGGTGTCGATTTAAAACCGCGTATTGAAGTCGTTCGTGTAGAAGAACCAGCAAAACGCAGCGGCGGCATTATTGTTGAAGACGTTGCACAGCTTGTAGAAAAACTTAAAACAGAGGCAAAGGTGATTTAAATGAAAACTCTTGTAATTGCAGAGCACGATAACGGTGCCTTAAAACCAGAAACCTCAAAAACCATTAACGCCGCTAAAAAATTAGGCTTTGATGTCGATGTATTGTTAGCTGGCATAAACTTAGGTGCCATGAGTGAGTCACTTGCGAGCATTGAGGGTGTTACAAATGTATTACTTGCAGATAACGCGGTGTACGAACATCAACTTGCTGAAAGCATGACAGATTTAGTGTTATCACTAGCTGACAGTTACAGCCATATCGTGGCAAGTGCCACAACGACAGGTAAAAACTTTATGCCGCGTGTTGCCGCATTATTAGATGTTGCACAAATTTCAGAAATTATTGATGTTATTGACGCAGACACGTTTAAACGCCCAATCTATGCGGGAAATGCCATAGCAACGGTTAAATCACTCGATAGTAAAAAAGTGATCACAGTGCGTGCAAGTAGCTTTGATTTACAAGGCGAACAAGCACCAGCTAATGTCACAACCTTAGATACGGTCTCTGATTCACAGTTAAGTAGTTTTGTTAGTGTTGAACAAACTGAATCTGAACGCCCAGAGCTCACTGCAGCTGATGTAGTTATTTCAGGTGGTCGAGGTATGCAAAATGGTGAAAACTTTGCATTATTAAATGGCATTGCCGATAAACTGGGAGCTGCAATTGGCGCTTCGCGTGCAGCGGTTGATGCAGGCTTTGTCCCTAACGACATGCAAGTAGGGCAAACAGGTAAAATTGTAGCGCCTAATTTATACATAGCCGTTGGTATTAGTGGCACGGCTAGCGCATTTTAATCCCAGATTCTAACAGGGTTGAGCGATAATCATCGTCTAGCCCTGCCATTTTCTTTT
>NZ_JBEOOG010000103.1:0-10723 GCF_040308965.1 Pseudoalteromonas sp. MER144-MNA-CIBAN-0113 | reverse complement strand
CTATGATAATTTAAACGAGTCAGGTAAAGTGGCCTGACTTAAACAAACTGGTCTCCGATGAACTCGGGGCGATTCAAAGAGGTTCTTGAGTCTTTTTCTCATATAAAGAATATAAAAGAGCATCATGTATTTACTTTAATGAATAGAAGCTAGGTATAACAAGTTGTTAAAACTTTATATGTTTTTCAAAAAACGGAGTTTTAAAATGAGAAAAGAGTTCGAATTCACGGTTAAGGGTCATAAAATTAAAATTTTTAACTCATGGTTTGGTGGTGCAAAACTATATGTTGATGGCGATTTTCGTGATCAAGACTCTACCTTTATTGCTAATGGCAAAACGGCACTTCTTTCAGCAAAACTTGCTGACCTTGGTGTTTTAGAGGTTTTCCCCATATCTGCTTTAATATTTGTAGAAATGGATGCATTTTTAATTACGGACGATGAAAGGTTGCAAGTATACAGCTCACATAAGCGTTTAAACTTAACACAGCAGCGATTAGCAAAATAAACACATAGGTAAAATATGAAACTATTAATGGCTTCTTTATTACTCATTATTGCTGGGTGCAGTAGTGTTGCGCAAAAAGATAGAAAATACTCTCCGTGCTCTGAAGCATGGTTTAATCATGTTGAACAGCAAATAAATACCGGTGACGGTTATGGACATGGGCCAGACATTGGCTCTTTAGAATGGCGCTCTGTGATCATGTTTAAACTCGGTATTAGAGATAAGCCAAACGTACCAGAATTAAATACACAGCTGTGGTGCCAGTTTATTGATGAAAATTATATTTAAAGCCTGCTTGGCTTTATGAGTTTAAATTTGTTGAGTTAGGTTGGGGTTTACTCACCCAACCTACGTAATATAAGTTAACGCCAAGCAGTTTAACGCTTACAGCTAAGCACTTATAACTGCTCTTTCTGTTTAACTAATACCCAAATACTTATGTACTTGAATTGATAAGCGCCAGTTTTTGGCGATACAGGTATCAATGGCTAATTTAGTTGCCGACGTTTTTTGGCTGATTGGCTGTAAATATACCAGTTTTGGGTTAACACCGGTGGCAGTAAATAACTCTTCCAGTTCTTCTACGTGCTTTTGCATAGCAATTGGGTGTTTAATTTCATCGGCGCGTTGCATAGCACTGCTCAATACTTTGTAACCACCACGCATATTAATTTTTGGCGATACCGTAACCCACGTTTGGGCAGGGGCGAGAATTTCAAAGGTGCCACTGGTTTCTATTTGCGTGCTAAAGCCATGATCATGCAATAAATTACACACTGGATTTAAATCGTACATGCAAGGTTCACCACCGGTGATCACAACATGCTTGGCGGTATAGCCACGGGATTTAAATAACTCCAGGACCTGCGCGGCACTGGCCTCAGCCCAATGATCAGAGTCGGCTTTTTTTTCTACCGTGTCATCTAGTGATACTTTATATACATTATCAACATCCCAGGTTTGTTTAGTGTCACACCACGAACATCCCACAGGACAACCTTGCAGGCGTAAAAATATAGACGGCGTACCGGTAAAGCTAGCTTCACCTTGAATGGTTTCAAACACTTCATTAATTTTGTACAAAAGAAATCTCACTTACAACCTGACGGCAAAATTGTTACTATTAAAAATCGCAAAGCACGGTGCAAAAATTGTCATTTATGCCTTGGCCGTGTAGTATATCGCGCCCTGATATAAACCTCTATCAAAACTAAAGAGCAAACCACGTATGACGCAAAAAGTAGTTGTTATTTATTCCGGCGGTATGGACTCATTTACTGTATTAAATAAAGCCTTGCAGCAAGGCCATGATGTTTATGCCCTCTCGTTTGATTATGGTCAGCGTCATGTTAAAGAACTTAAAGTTGCCGCCAACGTATGTGAAAAGCTAAATGTCCCGCACAAAATTGTTGATATATCAGCAATTAATCAGCTTATTGGTGGTTCGTCGTTAACAGACGATATTGATGTGCCAGAAGGCCATTACGAAGAAGAAAGCATGAAAAGCACCATTGTGCCTAACCGCAATATGATTTTACTTTCCTTAGCGGTAGGTTATGCAGTGTCTCTTAAAGCGAGCAAAGTATATTACGGCGCGCATTCAGGCGATCATGCAATTTACCCTGACTGTCGTCCTGAGTTTGTTAAAAAGATGGATGATGTTTGTCGTATTGCAAATTACGATGCAGTAGAAATTTTTAGCCCGTATTTAAACAATACTAAAATCGATATTTTAACCGATGGTATTAAAATGGGATTAGACTACAGCCAAACATGGACCTGTTATAATGGTCGTGACAAAGCGTGTGGTAAATGTGGTGCTTGCCAAGAACGTTTAGAAGCCTTTGAGCTGAACAACGTAGCCGACCCGCTTGAATACGAGTAAAGTTTAAAATAAGCACACTATAAGGCTACCAAGGGTAGCCTTTTTTAGTATGAAAAAACATTAAAGCCAGCGTTTTACTCGTGATTTATAATCGTCAAATTGCTCACCAAATAACTGATGTAACGCCCGTTCCTCTGGGATTATTTGAAATAAGGTAATGTAAGCAATAAACCCTGCTACACCTAAAAAAGCCCACATTGAACCCAGCCACACGCCCCAGCCTGCTAATATAAAAGCAAAGCCTAAATACATCGGATTACGAGAGAATTTATAAACACCTGAGGTAACTAAACTAGACGCTTGTTCTGGTTTGTTAGGTAGTACTGTTGTTTTAGCAAACCGGAAACTCACGACCCCAGCAATACAAAATATACACCCAGTAGCGACAAGTGCTAGCGAGAGATAAGTAATAAATGCGCTAAAATCAATCACGGTATAATGTGCAATCAGTGCCATTACAGCAGCAAAAAACACCACAACAACAACCGGTGGAATTTTATTATTTAACATACCTATTCCTTGTATCGATTAAAAAACTACATGGTTACTATATTGTGGCAACACAAAAAATAACAATGGCTTATCGAATATTTATAAATACAAATAAAGTTACAATTTATTGGCTTTATCGGCGCTTGATTATGGTTATAATTTAAGCTTAAAATAAAATTAAAGGAAGTAATTATGTCTGGCACAACAATGATAGTTCTCATTGTACTTATTTCTGTAGGTTCGGGAGTTATTTACGATATGTATAAAAAGCACCTTGAATTTAAACATAAAGTTCAAGACAACAATCAAGATGCTCATAAGCAACTAGCAGAAGTAACCGCGCAAGTGACTGAACTCAAACAGCGAGTACAAACACTTGAAGCCATTGTTACCGACTCAAGCTATAGCGTAAAACAAGAAATAAACAAACTATAGCTGTCCCTTAGTTATAAATAATTAGGGTATAAATGTGCATTTTCTGGCTGCTCTATACCATGGGCAGCTAAAAACCCGCCAATGGCTTGTCCACACCCTTGGGGTGCCCTGCCGCTGTCTATTTCAAAGTTTAACTGATTCGCCTCTTGCTTACCCATAGAACATAAACTAACTGAACTTGGTGAACGCATGGCAATGCTTAGCTCCCCTACCTGCTCTGCGTGTACATGTTTACTAAAGCGCGCAAAGCCTTGGTATTTAAAATGCTCACTCACATACTCGTTACTTACAGCAACCAGTGCGGCAATAAAGCTATGTAAAAAGCTGTTGGTTGTTGCATCAGGTGCTAAAAATGACAAAGTTTTATTATTAAATTCGCTTAGCTGACAACTATCGCAATGAAGTTTAACCGTATACACCTGCTCGCCGGTGATTATGGCTTGGCAGTTAATTAGCGCAATTTTATTATCCGCAAACACCAGGCGCTCTATCAGGTCGTTCAATGGAATATTTTTAAACGATGTGCTTTTAACAAGCTCAGGGTTTTGCGCCATAACAGGTAAATCATGATGATTATTAAACGGCGTGCTGGTTGCGCCTTGATGCTGCAGCTGAAAAAGCTCTCTTACTTCATGCTCGCGTGCCACTTTCAATGCTAAAAATGCTGTTTGAATAAGCTCTGAGGTTGGCAAATTTTGCCCTACTGGCCAGCGACGACCAAACAGTAACTTTTTTGCTTTGTTCTCAGCACGGTAATTATCTGGACTAAGTACCGCCACTTGCAGATAAATATCACTGTTTTTTTCTGCAGCTAACACACTAAAGTGAGTAGAAAAACTAATGTCGTTAAGCACTTCATTAACGCTGGCTAGCGTATGTTTGTAACGTAAAAAATGCTGGGGAACAATCCAATTATTATTGGCCAGTTGTACTAACGGCGCATACGAAATCGGTTGCTCGTAACTGTGTTGCCACTTTTGCCCATCGCCTAATAATGGCTCAATTTTTATATTTTTATCTGACATATATAAACCAAATAAATCCGCCTGATGGCAAGATATTAACTATGAAGCACTTTACGTAGTTAATCACAAAAACCGATCACACTGACAGGAGTATTTAGCATTCAAATACTCGTTGATACTCTGTTATAACTTTTTGATAGTAAAGTCTATCTTTATTGAGCATTCGAGTATAATGGTTAAGCAATTGCTGCTGATATTGATGATGTTGTGGATTGTGTTTATCCCACATTTGAGCACCGGTTTGAGTGAGTGTTTGGCTGGCATTTACACTAACGTGTAATACTTCGTAAAAACGTTTGTTTTCAACAATAATTTGCTCGTTTTCGAGCTTTAAATTACAGGCTTTTAAACCTTCGCGCACTTTGTAAAGATGCTGAATGGGGCAAATAATAAAACTGAGTTGGTGCAAGCTTTGCGGGTTGTTGGCAATAATTTGTTCAATAAGCTTTAAACATAAATCGCCCCCCACACCAGCAATAACCACCACTTGCTTTGCAGCTGTTGGCAATTTAATTTGCGCAACATCTTCGCAGCGCACTTGCCATGAAGGTAAAGATTTACCTTGCTCAAATTGTTGCAGCGACTGTTCGAGCGCTTCCATTAACGTTGGAATAATATCCACAAAATTTATATGTTTTGCTATATCGCGCTCAAGTAACGCCATCCCTAAAAAGCCATGATCGCAGCAACAATCCCAAACAATATCGTAAGGCTCTGTAATTAATGAATTGATGGCGTTTAAACGTTTACTCAGTTTCATTTAACTCACTATGTTTTTGTTTTGTACACCAATGCTTTTAAGCTTTTATCGCTATCAATTTCAATAAAGCGATCAGTCGGTTCTAGGCGTTTAACAAACTCAATAGCACCTTGAGTATGTTCTTGAATAAGTGCTTTAAAGTCGTTTTCTGAAAGCTCTGGGCTATTAGCGCATAACAACAGCTGTGTAGTATCGTTTAAAAGCTCAGGAAGTCTGCGCAGCACTTTTTGGTAGTCTTTTGTTAATATAAAACTGCCTTTTTGAAAGCTGGGTGGATCAACAATAATTAAATCAAACGGTGCGGCTTTTTTTAGCTTACCAAACGATTTTAAAATATCATGCGGTAAAAAACTGACGCCCCTATCAACATTGTTTAATTGATGGTTTTGCTTACCGACTTTTAACATGCCTTTGCTCATATCCATGTTCATCACATGATCGGCACCGCCGTGCATAGCCGCTACCGAAAAACCACAAGTATAAGAAAACAGGTTAAGTACTTTGGCATGTTTACTATTTTGCATGACAAACTCACGGCCTTTTCGCATATCTGGAAAAATACCGGTGTTTTGCTTACTCATTAAATCAACCAAAAAACGCACACCATTTTCGGCTACGCTATGGCGCGCGGGCAATTGCCCGTGAACAAGGGTGTTATGGCTTTGCAGCCCCGCTCGCTGCTGATACACCAATGCAGTAATTAGCTCTGGATGATGTTGTTGTGCCCACTGCCATAACATATCGGTGAGCGTAGTGAGTGTTATCTCATCAATTTCACTGTATGACACCAAAAACAAACTCGGTGGATAAAAGTCTAAGTTAATATGGCTTAGCGCTTCTACGCTGTGGCCGCGACCATGAAATACGCGGCATAATTCGTTATCTGCAAAAGGCGTGTCTGCTAATGCATTAATAAGAGGAGTAAAATCGATTGTCATTTAATTAATCAACTGTTGTTGTAGTTCATGTATTTCGTCGCGTACAGAGGCGGCTTTTTCAAATTCTAAATCACTGGCGTAGGCATGCATTTTGGTTTCAAGCTGCTTAATTTGCGTGGCAATTTCTTTCGCACTAAGAATTTTTTTAGACTCTTTACGAATAAGCTGTAAGTTATCTTGCGGTGAAGCATCTTCACCTACATCCATTACATCGAGTATCTTTTTGATCAGTGCTTTAGGCTCAATACCGTGCTTAACATTATAAGCATGCTGTATATCGCGGCGTCGCTGGGTTTCATCAATGGCTTTGGCCATCGACTTAGTGATTCTATCGCCGTATAAAATGGCACGACCATCAAGGTGGCGCGCAGCACGGCCTATGGTTTGAATAAGCGAGCGAGCTGAGCGTAAAAAGCCTTCTTTATCAGCATCTAAAATAGCTACTAATGCCACTTCTGGCATATCTAAACCTTCACGTAGTAAGTTAATGCCTACTAACACGTCAAACACACCGGCACGTAAATCACGAATAATTTCGACCCGCTCTACGGTGTCTATGTCAGAGTGTAAATAGCGTACTTTTACATTATGTTCGCTTAAATAATCAGTTAAATCCTCAGCCATGCGTTTGGTCAGTGTTGTTACTAACACGCGCTCGCCTTTTTCAACACTTTTATAAATTTCTGAGAGTAAGTCATCAACCTGATCGCCAACCGGACGCACTTCTATTAATGGATCAAGTAAGCCGGTTGGACGAATAACTTGTTCAGCAACCTCGCCATTGCTGCGCTCTAATTCAAAATCACCCGGTGTGGCCGACACATAAATAGTTTGCGGTGCAATGGCTTCAAATTCTTCAAAACGCAGTGGACGGTTATCCATGGCCGAGGGCATTCTAAAACCGTATTCAACGAGGTTTTCTTTACGACTTCTATCGCCTTTATACATAGCGCCAATTTGCGAGACAGTTACGTGCGATTCATCAATAATCATTAATGCATCGTCGGGTAAATAATCAAGTAATGTCGGCGGTGGATCGCCAGGTGTGCGCCCCGATAAGTAACGGCTGTAGTTTTCAATGCCTGAGCAATAACCAAGCTCGGTCATCATTTCTATGTCGTATTGGGTACGCTGCGCAATACGTTGCTCTTCAACTAATTTATTAGCGCTGAGTAATTGTGCCCTGCGCTCTTTAAGCTCAACTTTTATTTTTTCGATGGCTTCGAGTATTTTTTCTCGTGGCGTTACATAGTGAGTTTTAGGGTAAATAGTAGCGCGCACTATATGTTTTTCAACAGCACCAGTGAGGGGATCAAAAATACTTAGACGTTCAACTTCATCATCAAACATTTCTACACGTACTGCGTAGGTATCTGATTCAGCGGGGAATATATCCACCACTTCGCCGCGAACACGATATGTACCACGACTAAAATCAATATCGTTACGGGTGTATTGCAGCTCTGCAAGGCGGCGCAGCATATCGCGCTGGTCGACTTTTTCGCCCACTTTTAAAAGCAGCATCATTTTCATGTATGAATCAGGATCGCCCAGACCATAAATCGCCGATACCGACGCAACGATTATGGTATCGCGACGCTCTAACAGCGCTTTAGTGGCGCTGAGCCGCATTTGCTCAATGTGTTCATTGATGGATGCATCTTTTTCAATAAAGGTGTCACTGGCTACCACGTAGGCTTCTGGTTGGTAGTAATCGTAGTAAGATACAAAGTACTCAACCGCATTATGCGGGAAAAATTCTTTCATCTCGCCGTATAATTGCGCCGCTAAGGTTTTATTGTGCGCCATAATAATAGTGGGGCGATTTAAATCACTAATGATGTTAGCCATCGTGAAGGTTTTTCCCGTCCCTGTTGCGCCCAATAAGGTTTGATGAGCAAGCCCTGCTTCTAAACCTTCGCACAACTGAGCGATAGCGGTAGGCTGATCCCCAGCGGGTTTAAATTTTGATTCTAACTGAAAATGATCGCTCAATGACTACACTCCTGTAATGCTTGACTGCTTAACGCTTCAATTTCTTTCATAAACCACTTATAGGCTACAAGGGCTGTGAATAAATTACCAATGGCCGCGCCAATAAACAAGCCGATTAAACCTGCCAGTTCATTCCCGATATACGCAAAGGGAACATAAAAAATAAATAACCGAATGACGCTCAAAACTAAGGCGTTCATGGGTTTGTGTAAAGCGTTAAACGAGGAGTTGGATAAAATGATCACTCCTTGCAAGCCATAACTTAATGGGATGGTATAAATAAACAGTTTTATGACATCAACAACGGCTTGCTCCTTACCAAATATTTCACTTATGACGCCTGAGAACATAATTAATAAAATATAAATAACAAACTGCCATAACATCACAAATTTTAAGGTTCCTAGGTAGGCATCCTTTACGCGAGAAAAATGACTGGCTCCAAAATTTTGACTAATAAAAGGTGGCAAAGTCATCGATAATGCTAATACCACCAAACTCGCTATTGATTCTATTCGACTCCCTACTCCAAAAGCAGCCACAGCCTCTGGACCATGATGTGCAACCAATGCCGTCATTACTGCCATAGCAACCGGTGTTAGCATGTTAGCACCTGCTGCGGGTAAGCCTATTTTTAATATTTTACGAATAGCTCCAATAACCGTTTGCGACCCTGCTTTTAAACTCAGTAAGCGCTTTTTAACAATTAATAAGTATAAAATAATTGCAACAGCAACTGCCCATGCAATAACACTGGCGATGGCGGCTCCTTTAATGCCAAACGCAGGAATGGGGCCAAAACCAAAAATAAGTACAGGATCGAGTACCGCATTGATAAGCCCCGCTCCACCCATAATAATACTCGGTGTTTTAGTATCGCCACTGGCACGCAGTACAGAATTACCAATCATCGGGGTAATTAAAAATACACTGCCTAAAAACCAAATACTGATATATTCATGAATGAGCGGTAATACTTGCTCCCCAGCTCCGAGTAAAGTAAAAATAGGATCAATTAATAAATAGCCACACGTAGATAAAACCAACACTAATACCACCGCAATCAACAACGATATACTGGCATCAAAACGCGCTTCTTCAATATTGTTACTGCCTAATGCTTTTGCTATTACCGCTGAGGTACCTATACCTAAACCAATCGCTAAACTAATAACAGTAAAAGTGACGGGAAATGTAAAGCTCACTGCAGCAAGCGGCTCTGTACCCAATAAGCTAATGAAAAAAGTATCAACTATGTTGAACATCATTAGGGTGATCATCCCAAAGATCATCGGAATGGTCATTTTCTTTAGTGTAGGCAAGATTGGAGCGGTGAGTAAGTCAGGGCGAGTATGTGATTGAGAATGTGCGCGCATAAAATAAATAAGCCTCTTTTACTGAACGGCATATTTTAAAGCATCCGAGCTGTTCAAGCCATGCTTTATTAAATCTAAACAATTAATTAAACGTTTAATCTACAAACTGTTATTTTTATGCCTTTGTAAACAAATTTTGCGCTAACACACTAAAAAACAAATAAAATACATTTATATAACTTTTGCAACATTTATTTTTTAGGTTTTGTTGATTTATCACACAGTCAGAGACTGTGTTTTATCGTCACGAAAAATTTTATTTATCGATTAAGTGAGTAACTTAGCTGAATCGTAAGCTATTGTTTTTAAATGTATAAAAAAAAAGCTTTTAAATACTTGAAATCGTTGTAGCGCCCTACAATGCTGGGGGTGCTGATGTTCTTAAAGTTTCATAAACAGAGTTATCCACAGAAACCGTGGATAACTCAATCAACCCCACGTTTATAAAGGGCTACAACGTGGTGCTAAATTGTCAGATCATTTGGTTTTTTCCGTTACCAATATGCAAACAGCGTTGTATGCCCCTGTTATGTGTATGAAGGTGATTTTTTCTTAAACTAATATCAGTGAGTAACACACTCAAACAGGTAGCTAACTCATTGATTGTTTTATTTTTGTACAAAGCATTGCAGCTGCAGTCAAAATTAATATTATGTTTTAGCGCTAATTTTAGTTTACGTAACTAATACGCATTTAGTTCACCGTTTTAACGTACCAAAATAAAAAGGAGCCATTTATTTTAAAGAAGTTAATTATCGCTTTATAAAAATACAGGAAATAGAACGCGTTTTTGCTATTAAAAGCCGTTTTCTTAAATTTTACTCATCACTTTATTGCCTCAAATTACAAACTTCATTCAAATATTGCCCTGTTTTTATAAAACAATATCCCTGCGCTTTACTTAAATAGTGTTACAAAATGCGCAGATTGCACATAAAAACAACGAATAGACCTCTTTTTTGAATTTATGATCTTTTATATGTTGACACTTTGCTATGCGGTCATTAATATTTCGCCCCGTTGAAAGGCAAGACGCTTCCCCCTTAGCTCAGTTGGTTAGAGCGACGGACTGTTAATCCGCAGGTCCCCCGTTCGAGTCGGGGAGGGGGAGCCAAGTTTTTCAGCCATAAACGATTCCCCCTTAGCTCAGTTGGTTAGAGCGACGGACTGTTAATCCGCAGGTCCCCCGTTCGAGTCGGGGAGGGGGAGCCAAGTTTATGTTTATGATGTAGTTCCCCCTTAGCTCAGTTGGTTAGAGCGACGGACTGTTAATCCGCAGGTCCCCCGTTCGAGTCGGGGAGGGGGAGCC
>NZ_JBEOOG010000102.1:0-11512 GCF_040308965.1 Pseudoalteromonas sp. MER144-MNA-CIBAN-0113 | reverse complement strand
AATGTATAGATTAATAGATCATAAGCAGAACATACTTAGACCAAAAGGTGATCAGAGTTTTCACACAGTCTGTGCCATTTGCAGACAGTGGTAACGCTTGCAGCACGCGCGCCCACGAAATGGAGCCGGAGGCGCAATGTAGTGGGAGTCGCCGTTTGTTATGCATGTGGACTTTCTAATTGTGCAATGATTAACGCAGCTATCTCTTTAAGCTTCCCAACCTCTTCAAACTGCACGCCATGGTCTTTTATCACCAACAAAGGTCCTGGTGAAAATGAAAATGCCCCACAGTTTGACCGGCAGAAGAGCCATTGTGCTGGAATATGGTTGACCCAGTCACCCCCATAGCGCGCTCGAGAGCTTTACCTATTTTCTGAACGGTTAGCATGCATGCTTGAGCAGCTTCTGCAGACAGATCGTAAATTGTGACCGCTTGTTCCTTGGGTACTACTAATACGTGACCATCCTTCTGCGGCATTATATCCATGAATGCGAGCGTTAAATCATCCTCATAGACCTTTACACAGGGGGCCTCTCCAGCAATAATCTTCGCGAAAGTATTACTATTGTCGTAGATTGGGTTCACTGATTTCTCCAGCTTACGGAAATGCATAACGCAGTTTTAAGCGGCGTGAAACAGTTTGCTAAAATGTGAAACGAAGTGGAACCGAGCAAACTGTTACGAGTCCGACTTTAAAACCTTGTTATGTATCGCTTCGCTCTGAATTACGATAAATCTCCTGAGCAAGAGAGTCCATGTAAGATGATATTTTGGGAGAAAGCCTTTCATAAACGTCGTCCAAATTAGCAAACTCATCGCCTTGTACCCAACCTAGTCCGTGATGATTATTAGCCAATTTTTCAGAAACATGACCAACATGCTTGATTGCATTATTTAACTCTCTTAGTTCATCAAATGCTTCGAAATTGTTAACTGACTCTAACGTGAAAGGAAGCGCTGATTTTAATGAATTTATATTGAACAATTTTTTCGAGTCGATGGATGGAAGATGCCATTCGACAACTCTTTTTGTATGAATTTCTACGAGCTTAAACAACGCTGTAAGAGCCAATTCATTCGCAAGGTTCTTTACTTGTGCTGCTAGGTAATATTGATCATCGAGAACATTTTTGTACTCTTCAACATCTCTGGCATCTATAAAATTATCTGGCGACAATTCAGTCCATTCACGATCAACTTTACCCTCCCAGTCAGAAATTGATTTTCTTACCAGCGCTCTGAACTCACCTATCGCCTCATCATTAATTCTTCGGTGATGATTTTCTAACATTTTGCTGAAACTAATGCCCATAACCTTCCTTAGATACATAACAATTTATTAGTGTTCACTTGAACAAAGTATTTATCAAGTCAATATAAGTTTTTAGTGCTGGCAATATTAAGAATATAACAGTGAAAGCAACAGCCCACTTTTTACTATACCACCATCTTTTTAATGTCTGAAAGTGATCTGGAAGCTCTTCTAGCCTCTCTTTCTCAGCAACTATTTGCGGGTAAATTTGAATAGAATCACCTGAAGAATAACGTATGAGTTTGAGATTACGAAGCTTATTTATAGATGCCTCTGAATAAAACTCCATACTCTCCAGTTCCCTCGTCATTATTGAGTCACCTTTGTTAACAAAATAACTCGCTATGTATTTTAGTAAAACCTTATCACCTTCGGTATACACAACTCTCTCCGTGAACACTAACAGCTTATATTACATACCTTGATAGTTTCACCAATAAATACCTTTGTAAACAAGTAATTAAAATGGTTGAGAATTACGCTGGTTATTTTGCACCAAAACGGCGTTTAATAATGTTATCGGACAAAGTTAGGCTCCTACTCAAAGAAGTTGAAATTAGTTTAACTTTTTCAGTGTCCGGTGAACGCTCAAATAAGACCCCAAAAAGTGGCTCATTTAGCAATCTAGGTTAACACTATCAAGAAAACAGGTGTATATTTCCGATAACGACCTTTGAAGCCATAGAAACGGAAGTTTACTTCCGAAATATAGCAATATAGGCTTACAAACCGGAAGTTTACTTCCGTTTTGTACTTTAAGATTGTAAGCCGGTGTCTAGTGAAAGCTGGCAAGTCCAAACTCGTTTCTGCCCCATTACGCGTTAACGTAAATACTCTAATGGCAGCTGTGGGGTGAACAAAGGACCTTGCTGTTAACCTCAAGGAAGCAAATCTATTCCAAACAGCTTCAGCAATAAAGAAAACAGCCAAAAGCAAATTACAGTTATTAATGAGCTGATGAGTAACGATAGCCAAAAACTGTAGCGCTGCATCAGCATGGGGAAAAGTAAAAACATGGGCAATGTGGGAAGTACATACCAGAAAGTGTACCAAGCATGATTGGCTATTTTCTCTGACGGCTGCTTTTCAACATATAACCAAATCATGGCTAAAATTGTGACTGTCGGTAAGGCCACTATGAGTGCGCCTAGTTTATCATTTCGTTTTGCTAGCTCCGATGCCGCGACAATGACCGTAGCGGTGATCAAATACTTAGTTATTAGCCAACCCATATAATACCCTTAAATCTAAAAACCGATTGCCTATCGGTTTTTGTTGTGGCAATATAGCCAGCGAATTAAATAGAGTAAAGTGTTATGCAATTAGGTGAACTAGAAAAATTAGTGCTTCAACATTTCTGGAATGTCAAAGAGGCGGATGCAAAGCAAGTACATAAAGTACTGGGGTTAGCTCGTGGTAATTCGTTAAATACTATCCAAAGTACGCTTGATAGGTTATTTAAAAAAGAATTACTTAAACGCACTAAACAAGGCCATGCGTATTGTTATTCAGCCAGAGTAGATCGTGAAGGCTTAATTGCTCAACTTATTTCAAATGTAACCAGTGACTTTGTTGATGATGGTGAAAATAGCTTAATTGCTGCGTTCAGTTCTGCTTCGGCACAGCTTAATGACGAACAACTCGATACATTAGAAAAAATGATCGAGAAACAACGCCAGCTAAGAAAGGAACGGGCTTAATTATGTTAGTTGGAGATATGGCAATCGTTCTAAATTTGCTCAGTGTTTCAGTGCTTGCATTTGTGATCGGTATTGCAACTGTTGCTGTCGTATCTCGTTTTGTGTTGTTCAGACTCAAACAAGTCAGTTTTAATAGTCAAAAGTTTATATTGTGGTCACTAGTGAGTGCACCTTGGTGGATAGCCTTTTCTTGTATTGGTTACTTTATGCCTTACTCGTTAGGGTTTGATAAAGTTTTTAACATAAGCTGGTTCGAAGATTTTGCCCATTGGCACCATATCGATATTTTTAGCTTTTCAAGTTGGCACGCGTTAACCTTACTTTTAGCACTAATCTATTTAGCTTGGCGCGTAACTAAGACTACCTTTGTTAGAACCAAACAGTCCATCGCATTATCGAGTTTACTAAGCTTTACTGATGCACAAGATGCTAGGACGACTAATGGCAATCAATATTTATTGATGCCTGTTAAAGTGCCTGTTGCCTTTACTACAGGTTTTATATCTCCCAAGATATATGTATCAACCGGACTACAAACCCAAGTTAGCGATGAACAACTTAATATCATCGTTAATCATGAACTGGCCCATGTAACGGCAAGAGACCCGTTATTTAAAGTGCTTTTCACGGCACTTGCCAGCTTCTATCCGTCACGTATAAAACAAACCCTAATCGAGCAATATGTCTTAATGACGGAAAAGATGGCCGACAATGAGGTCACAAAAGAATACGACCACCTTGATATCGCACAGACATTAATTGATGTCGCTAGACTTCAAAAAGCACTTCCTACGGACTGCGATCAGGCGTCTGTTAGCTACTTCGGACATGATTACACGAGTCTTCGTGTTGAGGGTTTATTAAATCCAATTAATAAACCGTCACTTACTACTATCATCATTACTCTAGCATTATTGGCAACTATGCCAGTACTAGCGGCATCCACTGTCGATAGTTTTCATCACTTTATCGAAACTTTTTTCATCCATTAATTAAGGATATGGAATGAGATTTAATTTTTATAAAAGCAACGGAAAAAAACCGATCGACAATCGGTTTTTGGCTGTTGGTCTAGTTTTAACAACGGGGGCTGGTTTAGTAACATCAACTCCCTTTTTGGCTAATGCGCAGTCCCAGCAGCAATTACAGTCATCACATCAGGTTATAAATTTAAGCAAGGCTGTGACCATGACTCTACAAAGTCATCCTGAGCTAAAAGCCTTGATAGCTCAAGAAGCTGTGTGGCAAGGTAATATCGAGCAAGCTGGCATTGGAGAGCGTCCTCAAATAGGTTTAATGATTGAAGATGCGTTAGGGACAGGTGAGCATAGCGCATTACAAAGTATGCAATCAACGCTCACATACTCTTGGTTGCTTCAACAAGATCAAATTGATGGCAGAGTTAATGCGGCAAAAAGCCAAGCAAATGCAGTAATAGTAGAGCAAAAAATAAAAGCCCTCGATTTATCTGCGATTGTTGCTAAACAGTTTGTTGAAATCTTGATAAAGCAAGAGCGCTTGAAACTCAATCAATTAGCGGTGTCTCAGGCACAGGAAGTGGTTGACGCTATTGCCAAAAGAGTAAAAGCGGGTAAAAGTTCCAATGTTGAAATGCGCTTGGCTCAAGCCGAGCTGGTTCGAAGAAATCTCGCTGTAGAAGATTTAGAGCACGAATTAAAAGCTAGTCATTATCAACTGTCATCCTTATGGGGCAAGCCTCAGGCTGAGCTTAAATTAACTGGGAATTTAATGCTTAAGCCGGAAATTCCCTCGGTAGAAAGCCAGCTAATCAAGCTTAAGCAAGTCCCACAAATACAGCAGTTTGTTAATGAACAACGTATCGCTCAGTCTCAAATGGAGCTTGCACGCATTGAAGCAAAACCTCAGTGGCAACTCACTGCGGGATTGAGACGATATGAAGCGACAGATGACTTTGGTTTAGTAGCGGGTATATCTATTCCTTGGGGGAATGACAATAGCAATGCAGGAACAATAGCGGCCTTACGCGCAAAACAAGATGTACTGGCAACTCAGCAACAAGCCTTAATGCAGAAACTGGATGCACAGCTATATGTGCTATTACAAGAAATGGCGCATTCCCACCATGTCATTGAAACGATTCAAGCTGAAATTATTCCCGTACTAGAAACCGCATTGACTGAAGCAAGTCAGGCATTTGATATCGGTAAGCTTAGCTACAACCAGTGGAGTGATATACGTAGAGAGCTGCTCAGCGCCCAAAATCAGTTACTTGATGCTTATCAATCTTTGCATTTACAACATATTGAAATTCAACGCCTAACTGGCGTGCCCGTTAGTGATAGCGAGTAAAACCATGAGTAAATTTATGAAAAATAAAAATATTCTGTCGTCATTGAGCTTGGCGATTATTATCTTATTCACAGGTGTCGTCGCACCTAATGCTATTGCAGCATCAACACCTGCGGCAGAGCAAGCTGAACCAGAGAAAGGTCCACACCGTGGGCGCATGTTACGAGATGGTGATTTTGCCATTGAACTCTCTATTTTTGAAACTGGTGTGCCACCAGAGTTTCGTGTTTGGGCGACAAATGATGGACAACCTATAGACCCAAAGAATGTCGATTTAAACGTAAAATTAATTCGCCTAGGCGATGGCACTGATGATATTAACTTCAATGCTCAAGGTGACTTTCTTCGCGGTGATATGGTGATTTATGAGCCTCACTCTTTTGTTGTTGCCATTGAAGCAACTTATCAGGGTAAAAAGTACAATTGGCGATATGACAACTTCGAGGGTCGCACCACAATTGAACAGGCAGTTGCCGATGCAATGGAAATCAACACTGAAATCGCAGGCCCTGCGACAATTCATCAAACCATACCCGCTTATGGAAAATTAAGTTTACCTGTGGACGCTAAGCGAAACATTGCTGCGCGTTTCGATGGTGAAATCACCAAATTACACGTCAATTACGGTGAAATTGTTAAAAAAGGGCAAACGCTATTCACAGTAGAAAGTAATGAAAGTCTTAAGCCCTACGTTATTAAAGCGCCCATTAACGGTGTTATTACCCAGTTATTCGCAAACGCGGGTGAGCAAACTAATGGTAAAACCTTACTCACCATTACCAATCTTAATCGCCATATTGCCAAATTAGCGGTTTATCCTTCGGATTATTCCAAGGTTAAACTGGAAACGCCAGTTACGTTAAACATTGAAGGTCATGAGGACCCCCTTGTAGGTGAGGTGTCATTTATTGAACCTAGCGTGAGAGATGATCAGGCAAGAATAGTTTGGGTCGAATTAGAAGGTCGTAACCTTGCCGAAGGCGGCTTCGTAAAAGCTGACATTGAAGTTGCAACCATTGATGTGCCACTGGCTGTAAAGCGTGTTGGCTTACAAGGTTTTAGAGACTTTACTGTTGTTTACGCCAAAGTGGGTGAGCAGTATGAAGTTCGTATGCTTGAGTTGGGCCGCACTGGAGGCGAATGGATTGAAGTATTAGGTGGCCTAAAAGCGGGAACCGAATACGTGACCAACAATAGCTACATCTTAAAAGCCGACATTGAAAAGTCTGGCGCGTCACACGATCACTAGGAGTGTATAAATGTTGGAGTCAATTTTACGCTTTTCAATAAAGCGCAAATTCCTTGTCATGGTGATGGTGTTAGCTGTGTCAGGTTTGGGTATATGGAATTTTACCAAACTACCGATTGATGCAGTGCCTGATATCACCAATGTGCAGGTAATGATCAATACCGAAGCGGCTGGGTTTACGCCATTAGAAGTTGAGCAAAGGGTAACTTTTCCGTTAGAGACCGCATTGTCGGGTTTACCGGGGTTAACCTATACCCGCTCAGTTTCTCGTTATGGCCTATCTCAAGTGGTTGCAATATTCAGTGATGATACTGATGTCTATTTTGCCCGTCAGCTTGTTAATGAGCGTTTATCAGCGGCACGCGCTGAGTTACCGCTGGGCTTAGAGCCTCAACTTGGGCCAATTGCGACAGGTCTTGGTGAAATATTCATGTTCACTGTTGATGCTGAGCCTGATGCTACACATGCTGATGGCACGCCTATTACACCAACGGATTTACGAACCGTACATGACTGGACAATAAGACCACAGTTAATGCGGGTGCCGGGTGTAGTAGAAGTGAACCCGATAGGCGGATTTGAGCGTGAAATATTAGTCGCTTTCAAACCTGAAAAGTTACTTGCTTTTGGGCTGTCACAAGCCGATGTGGTTGATGCAATTTCGCAAAACAACCAAAACCAAGGTGCAGGCTTTATTGAGCAAAATGGCGCACAGTGGTTGTTAAGGCTGCCCGGTCAGGTTACTGATATGACTGCCATTGGTAATATTCCGCTTAAGTCGCTTGATGGTTCATCAATTTATATAAAAGACGTAGCCGATATTGAAAACGGCAAAGGGCTTAGAGCTGGCGCTGCTACACAAAATGGTCGTGAAGTGGTGATGAGTACGGTATTTATGCTTATTGGCGAAAATAGCCGCACAGTAGCTCATGCCGTGGGAGAAAAGCTCAAGGAAATTAACGCCACTTTACCAGAAGGTATAGTCGCAACTGCTGTTTATGATCGCACTAAATTAGTAGATAAAACGCTACAAACGGTTCAGCTTAACCTGATCGAAGGGGCGATATTGGTTATCGTTGTACTCTTTGTGCTACTTGGTAATTTCAGGGCTGCATTTTTAACAGCCTTAGTGATCCCATTTGCCATGTTGATGACAGTAACAGGTATGGTACAAACTCGCGTGAGTGCTAACCTGATGAGTTTAGGCGCGTTAGATTTTGGTTTGTTAGTCGATGGTGCCATTATTATCGTGGAAAATTGTCTTCGCAGGCTAAGTCAAGCAGGAAACAAACCTCTGCCGCTAAAAGAACGCATGGAACTCGTGTTCGAAGCCACAAAGGAAGTCATACGTCCAGCGCTATTTGGCGTGTTTATTATCACCGCTGTTTACTTACCCATTTTTGCTCTTGAGGGTGTTGAAGGCAAAATGTTCCACCCGATGGCGATCACCGTGGTTATCGCGTTACTTAGCGCTATGGTGTTATCGGTTACCTTTGTACCCGCTATGGTTGCCTTGTTATTTAAAAAGCCTGTGAAAGAAAAACATAGCCCAATAATTCGTGGTGCTACTGTTCTTTACAAGCCTGCTTTAAACTGGGTTTTAAAAGCCCGTTGGTTCGTTGTTATAGCCGCAACTGTATTAGTGGGTTTCTCAGGTTATCAGGCAACTAAGTTAGGTAGTGAATTTGCGCCTAATTTGGATGAAGGTGATATTGCCATGCACGCGCTGCGAATTCCGGGTACGTCATTGTCTCAAGCAATCGCGCTTCAGGAATCTTTAGAAGATAAAATTAAACAAATGCCAGAAGTTGAACGCGTCTTTGCCAAAATAGGCACTGCCGACGTTGCAACTGATGCCGTTCCGCCAAGTGTCGCAGATAACTTCATTATCCTGAAACCTCGCGAGTTGTGGCCTGATCCAGATAAGACAAAAACTCAAGTTGTAGAAGAGTTAGCCGCGCTAGTAGAGCCAATTCCGGGGAACCGATATGAGTTTTTACAGCCAATACAAATGCGTTTTAACGAATTGTTAGCTGGGGTGAGAGCTGAACTTGCGATAAAAGTGTTTGGTGATGACTTTGATACGTTGACTACGTTAGGCAGTGAGATAGAGGGTGCAATCTCTCAGGTTGAAGGTGCCGTAGATATACAAGTTGAGCAAACCACTGGTTTACCCATGCTTAATCTTGTGCCAAATCGTGAAAAACTGATGCAGTTTGGTATTAGTATTAGCCAAGTACAGTCTCAAGTGGCAATGGCTATGGGCGGTACAGTTGCAGGTAAGTTTTATCAAGGCGATGTGCGCTCAGATATTGTAGTAAGGCTCACAGAGTCCAAACGTAATGATATCGATTCAATACCTTATTTACCGATAACGTTGGCTGATGGACATACAGTACCACTTAAAGAATTGGTTGATATTGAGCTGATATCGGGTGCTAACCAAATAAATCGTGAAAATGGTAAACGTAGATTGGTAGTAACTGCCAATGTTCGTGGTAGGGACTTAGGTAGTTTTGTTGCAGACATACAAGCAGCCATTAATGAAAACGTTGAAGTACCTGCTGGTTATTGGGTGGAATATGGCGGCACTTACCAAAAACTGCAATCCGCTTCAGAGCGCCTGAGTATTGTTGTGCCTGTCACTTTAATCATGATTGTTGGTTTATTAATCCTCGCCCTTAACTCGTTTAAAGATGCCATGATCATCTTTACGGGGGTTCCGCTTGCATTAACTGGTGGTATTGCTGCGCTGTTACTACGTGATATTCCGTTCTCAATTTCGGCAGCGGTTGGCTTTATCGCCTTATCGGGCATCGCCATCCTAAATGGACTGGTTATGGTGTCGTTTATCAGAGAACTGCGCAAAGATGGTTTGGCACTTGATAAAGCAATCTTTGATGGTGCGCTGACGCGTCTTCGACCTGTGTTAACAACCGCACTCGTTGCTTCATTAGGTTTTATTCCTATGGCGTTAAATACAGGCATAGGCTCGGAGGTTCAGCGGCCTCTGGCAACAGTAGTCATTGGTGGCATTATTTCGTCAACGATTTTGACTCTGTTTGTCATCCCTGCCTTATACAGAATTTTACATAAAGAAAAGGAGTCTATTTTGACTGATGTTGAAGTATTGGAGTCTCAAGATGCCAAGTAACATGATTAAAGTACTGACTTATCTGACGATTGCGCTGTTAGCGCTTGTCAGTATCGAAGCTTTTGCTCACGGAGTCGATGATAAAACCAGAGCATTTTTAGAGCAAAATAATGGAGTACAGTTTATCCCGTTTTTATATATAGGCGCTAAGCATATGATAACGGGCTATGACCACTTGCTGTTTTTAGTCGGTGTTATCTTCTTTTTATATCGTAGCCGTGACGTACTGTTGTACGTCACCATGTTTACTATTGGGCATAGTACAACCCTGTTATTTGGTGTGTTAAGTGACATACAGGTCAATGCTTATTTAATTGATGCCATTATCGGTTTTTCCGTAATTTATAAGGGCTTCGATAATCTAGGTGGCTTTAAGCTTTGCTTTAATTGGCAGCCTAATACCCAATGGGCGGTGCTGATTTTCGGTCTGTTTCATGGCTTTGGTTTAGCTACCAAATTACAAGAGTTTAGCCTAGCTGATGAAGGTCTTATTACCAACCTGATTGCCTTTAACTTAGGTGTTGAACTTGGTCAATTTGCTGCGCTCGCACTTATTTTGATCATGATAAATGCATGGCGAAAACTGCCTTCATTTCAACGCTTTTCGACAGTCACAAATACCGCACTAATGAGTGCTGGTGTGATGTTGATGGGCTTACAACTTGCTGGTTACTTTACCATTTAATCGATTTTTAACTTATAGAAATACAGAAATAAAAGAGAATTTTATGCAACATACAGTTAGTACCAAAACACTCGTTAAAGCGAGTATTTCAGCAGTCGTTGTCGCGGCTATTGCACTGGTTACCTTTATCTTACCAGCAGAGTACAACATCGATCCGACAGGTATTGGAAACAAGTTAGGTTTAACAGCACTTGCACAAGCGGCTGAAGTGGAAACAACGTCATTAGAGACAACTAAAGGCACGGATGAGTTTCAAACAATAGAAGTGACAGTCCCTGCGGGACGCGGCATCGAATATAAATTTTATATGAAGCAGCATGAAAAAATGACTTATGAATGGTTAACCGATGGTGTTCCATTGTACTTCGATTTACATGGTGAGCCAGAAGGTGACACAACGGGATATTTTGAAAGCTATGTTATTGCTACTACTAATGAAATGAAAGGTAGTTATACCACGCCATTTGAAGGCTCTCATGGCTGGTACTGGAAAAACAAATCAGACAAGCCAGTTTCAATACAGCTAATGGTCAAAGGGCAATACGAAGTTATTGGCCTTAAACAATAACGAATTTAACTTTACGAATTTCATACAAAATGGAGACTAAAATGAACAAACTAATATCAATCGTTGCGCTTTGTGGTGCCTTGCTAACTAGTAATGTACAGGCACATGGAGATCATGGTGTCATCAGCGGTCAGAAAGCTGTTAGCATCGCTGCAACACATATTCAGAAGATGACATTTAAAGACGCTGGTTTTGAAGTTGGTAAGTTAGATGAGTCATGGAAAAATATTGATAAGTCGCAACTTTCGATTGCTAGCGTTGAAGACAATTTCTACGTAGTTAGTGCATCTAATGCTAGCAACGAAGATAAGCTTTACTTCCAAATTGCAAAAAATGGTCAAGTTATAGCGGTTAAAAATAAAAACAACTTTTAACAAAATAAGAAGGCACCTTTTGATACATGAGGTGCCTTTGTTTTTGTACCAAGTCCGCTTTTGGCACAGACTGTGTAAAAACTAATTTTTAATAAATTGTCTTGGGTATGTTCTTAGTTTAAAACCATCTAGGATGGT